>NZ_WTVE01000034.1:0-63338 GCF_022496685.1 Pseudomonas sp. B707
AGGCGCGCAGCGCCGTGCGGCGAAGCCGCATACATCGAGAGGAGGTGCAGCGAAGCAAACCGTAGGCGATGCCCCCTGATGGACACCGTAGCGAGGGAACACTGAGCCTAGGCGAAGTGCCGTACGCCGGGGCTCAGCCTTTTTGGTTACTTTTTCGGCGTTTGGAAAAAGTGACCCGCCGTAAGGGCGGAACCCTAAGAAGCCGTTACCGCAGCAACGGATATACACCCAATCCAAAGATCGCAAAAAAACCGCAAAAACAAAAAACGGCCCCCATTCTCATGGAGGCCGTTCCCGGTACAACGCTAAGAGGCTATCGCAAGACAGCTCTTATTTGCGGTCTTCCAGCTTGGTGATATCCCGCGACTCGTAGCCAGTGTAAAGCTGACGCGGACGGCCAATCTTGTACGGGCTGGAGAGCATTTCCTTCCAGTGCGAAATCCAGCCGACAGTACGTGCCAGGGCGAAGATCACAGTGAACATGCTGGTCGGAATGCCGATCGCCTTGAGGATGATCCCCGAGTAGAAGTCGACGTTCGGGTACAGCGAGCGCTCGATGAAGTACGGATCGGTCAGAGCGATCTCTTCCAGACGCATGGCCAGTTCGAGTTGCGGATCGTTCTGGATGCCCAGTTCCTTCAACACTTCGTCGCAGGTCTGCTTCATTACAGTCGCGCGAGGGTCGCGGTTCTTGTAGACGCGGTGACCGAAGCCCATCAGCTTGAACGGATCGTTCTTGTCCTTGGCCTTGGCGATGAACTTGTCGATGTTCGAAACATCGCCGATTTCATCGAGCATGGTCAGCACGGCTTCGTTCGCACCGCCGTGGGCAGGGCCCCACAGTGCGGCGATGCCGGCGGCGATACAGGCGAACGGGTTGGCACCCGAAGAGCCCGCCAGACGCACGGTGGAGGTCGAAGCGTTCTGCTCGTGGTCGGCGTGGAGGATGAAGATCCGGTCCATGGCCTTGGCGAGTACCGGGCTGATCGGTTTGATCTCGCACGGGGTGTTGAACATCATGTGCAGGAAGTTTTCCGCGTACGACAGATCGTTGCGCGGGTACATCATGGGTTGGCCCATGGAGTACTTGTAAACCATCGCGGCCAGGGTCGGCATCTTGGCAACCAGGCGGATCGCGGAGATTTCGCGATGCTGCGGGTTATTGATGTCGAGGGAGTCGTGGTAGAAGGCCGAGAGGGCGCCGACTACACCACACATGACGGCCATCGGGTGGGCGTCACGGCGGAAGCCGTTGAAAAAGGTTTTCAGCTGCTCGTGAACCATGGTGTGGTTCTTCACGGTGCCGACGAACTGGGCCTTTTGCTCTGCAGTCGGCAGTTCGCCGTTCAGCAGCAGGTAGCAGGTTTCCAGGTAGTCCGACTTTTCAGCCAGCTGTTCGATCGGGTAGCCGCGGTGCAGCAGGATGCCGTTGTCGCCGTCGATATAGGTGATCTTCGATTCGCAGGAAGCGGTCGACATGAAACCGGGGTCGAAAGTGAAGCGGCCCGTGGCCGTCAGGCCCCGAACATCGATAACATCGGGACCAACGGTGCCGGTTAAAATGGGCAGCTCGACGGGGGCTGCGCCCTCGATGATCAACTGCGCTTTTTTGTCAGCCATGTGGCCTCCTATTTATGCTTGAAATCATCAGACAGACCCCCCACGCAGGGCCCGCACCACTATAGTGAGATAAATTCGAATGTCAATTTGCCTAAAGTCTTGCTCCAGAAGGCTTTAACCGTACTTTTTCCTCGAAATTGCCTGCCATTTACGCCTTTTATACGACTTGTGCAATCCGCTATTGGGGGTAGGCGATTGCGTTGTCATTAGTAGCCTAACTGTCTATACTCGGCGACCGACCGCCAAGGGCTTTTGGGCTTGCTTTCATTGGGGGTCGCATCCCTGGGTGGTGGTTACCTGACCAGTGCACTCCCCAACAACTTTGCCCTGATTGTTAGGGGCTCTTCAGTGTGAAAAAAAAGCCGTGAAAAGCCAACGACCTGTAAACCTAGACCTAAGGACCATCAAACTCCCCATCACCGGCGTTACGTCGTTTCTTCACCGTGTTTCCGGCATCATCCTCTTCCTGGGCCTTGGCATCATGCTTTATGCATTGGGCAAATCCCTGGGTTCCGAGGAAGGTTATGTCGAGGTGAAGGCATGCTTGACCAGCCCGCTGGCCAAGTTCGTAGCATGGGGCCTCCTGTCCGCTCTTCTGTATCACCTGGTTGCCGGTGTGCGCCACTTGATCATGGACATGGGCATCGGTGAGACGCTGGAAGGCGGCCGCCTGGGCTCGAAACTGATCATCGCCGTTTCCGTGGTGCTGATCGTTCTGGCAGGAGTTTGGATATGGTAACCAGCGTTACAAACCTTTCGCGTTCGGGCCTCTATGACTGGATGGCACAGCGTGTGTCTGCGGTCGTTCTCGCGGCTTATTTCATATTCCTGATCGGCTACCTCGCCGCGAACCCGGGCATTGGCTACGACCAATGGCACGGCCTGTTCGCCCACAACGGAATGCGTATCTTCAGTCTGCTGGCACTGGTTGCCCTGGGCGCTCACGCCTGGGTCGGCATGTGGACCATCGCGACCGACTACCTGACGCCAATGGCGCTGGGCAAGTCCGCGACTGCAGTACGTTTCCTTTTCCAGGCAGTATGCGGCGTCGCGATGTTCGCTTACTTCGTCTGGGGTGTGCAGATTCTCTGGGGTATCTGATTCATGGCTAACATTCCAACGATTTCTTTCGACGCCATCATTATTGGTGGCGGCGGTGCCGGCATGCGCGCAGCGCTGCAACTGGCACAGGGCGGTCACAAGACTGCCGTGATCACCAAGGTTTTCCCGACCCGTTCGCACACTGTGTCCGCACAGGGCGGGATCACCTGCGCCATCGCTTCGGCCGACCCGAACGATGACTGGCGCTGGCACATGTACGATACCGTCAAGGGTTCCGACTACATCGGTGACCAGGACGCTATCGAATACATGTGTCAGGAAGGCCCGGCTGCCGTTTTCGAGCTGGACCACATGGGTCTGCCGTTCTCGCGTACCGAGCAAGGCCGTATCTACCAGCGTCCGTTCGGCGGTCAGTCGAAGGATTACGGTAAAGGCGGGCAGGCTGCCCGTACCTGCGCCGCTTCCGACCGTACCGGTCACGCGCTGCTGCACACCCTTTATCAGGGCAACCTGAAAGCCGGTACCACGTTCCTGAACGAGTACTACGCTGTCGACCTGGTGAAAAACCAGGAAGGCGAATTCGTCGGTGTGATCGCGATCTGCATCGAAACCGGTGAAACCACCTACATCCGCGCCAAAGCCACCGTACTGGCTACCGGCGGTGCAGGTCGTATCTATGCATCCACCACCAACGCCCTGATCAACACCGGTGACGGCGTCGGCATGGCTCTGCGTGCTGGCGTGCCGGTACAAGACATCGAAATGTGGCAGTTCCACCCGACCGGCATCGCCGGCGCCGGTGTACTGGTTACCGAAGGTTGCCGTGGTGAAGGTGGTTACCTGATCAACAAGCACGGCGAGCGTTTCATGGAGCGTTATGCTCCGAACGCCAAAGACCTTGCCGGTCGTGACGTTGTTGCCCGTTCGATGGTTAAGGAAATCATCGCCGGCAACGGTTGCGGTCCGAATGGCGACCACGTGATGCTCAAACTCGACCACCTGGGCGAGGAAGTGCTGCACAGCCGTCTGCCAGGCATCTGCGAACTGTCGAAGACTTTCGCCCACGTTGACCCGGTGGTTGCGCCGGTTCCGGTTGTTCCGACTTGCCACTACATGATGGGCGGCGTTGCCACCAACATTCACGGTCAGGCGATCACCCAGGACGCCGAAGGCGTGGATCAGATCATTCCTGGTCTGTTCGCGGTAGGTGAAGTGGCTTGCGTATCGGTTCACGGTGCCAACCGTCTGGGCGGCAACTCGCTGCTCGACCTGGTGGTATTCGGCCGCGCTGCCGGTCTGCACCTGGAGAAGGCGCTGACCGACGGCATCGAATACGACGACGCTACCGAAGCCGACATCGACGCTGCCCTGGCGCGTCTGAACGCCCTGAACAACCGTACCGACGGCGAAGACGTCGCTACCCTGCGTCGCGAGCTGCAAAGCTGCATGCAGAACTACTTCGGTGTATTCCGTACCGGCGAATACATGCAGAAGGGTATTGCCCAGCTGGCTGATCTGCGCAAGCGCATCGCCAATGTGAAGATCAACGACAAGTCGCAGGCGTTCAACACTGCACGTATCGAAGCGCTGGAACTGCAAAACCTGCTGGAAGTGGCTGAAGCTACCGCCATCGCTGCCGAAGTACGTAAAGAGTCCCGCGGCGCTCACGCCCGTGAAGACTTCGAAGACCGTGACGACGAAAACTGGCTGTGCCACACCCTGTACTTCCCGGGTGAGAAACGCGTCGCCAAGCGTGCCGTGAACTTCTCGCCGAAGACTGTTCCGACTTTCGAACCTAAAGTCCGGACTTATTAAGGGTGACCGCCATGTTGCAAGTCAGTGTTTATCGTTACAACCCTGATCAGGACGCTGCGCCGTTCATGCAGGAATTCCAGGTCGATACCGGTGGTAAAGACCTGATGGTGCTGGACGTGCTCGCCCTGATCAAAGAGCAGGACGAAGGTTTCTCCTATCGTCGCTCCTGCCGTGAAGGCGTCTGTGGCTCCGACGGCATGAACATCAACGGCAAGAACGGCCTGGCGTGCATCACGCCGTTGTCCGCTGTCGTCAAAGGTAACAAGCTGATCGTTCGTCCGCTGCCAGGTTTGCCGGTTATCCGTGACCTGGTTGTCGATATGAGCATCTTCTACAAGCAATACGAGAAGGTTAAGCCATTCCTGCAGAACGACACGCCGGCTCCGGCCATCGAGCGTCTGCAGTCCCCTGAAGAGCGTGAAAAGCTCGACGGTCTGTACGAGTGCATCCTGTGCGCCTGCTGCTCGACCTCTTGCCCGTCCTTCTGGTGGAACCCGGACAAGTTCCTGGGTCCAGCTGCACTGCTGCAAGCGTACCGCTTCCTGGCAGACAGCCGTGATACCAAGACCTCCGAGCGTCTGGCGTCCCTCGATGACCCGTTCAGCGTCTTCCGCTGCCGGGGCATCATGAACTGCGTCAACGTATGTCCGAAAGGCCTGAACCCGACTAAGGCCATCGGTCACATCCGTAACATGCTGCTTTCGAGCGGCGTGTGATTCAGCTGCTGTAACCGCTGTACCCGCAGAGGGCTTAGGCGCGGGCTTCAACCCGCGCCATGGCTATAACCAGAGCAGCAGCCATAAGCTGCGGCTCTTATTTTGAAGAAATGAGACAAGCAGGGGCATCCGGGCTGGTACCCGGACTATCAGTGTGATCCTAAGTGGCTTGTTTTGGTCGCTGCATTCGGACTTCTGCAAGCTTGCTCGGTGTCGGCACCGATGGTGTTCCCCTAACCGAGGGTGACCAAGCATGCAAGAAAGCGTGATGCAGCGCATGTGGAACAGCGCCTACCTTTCAGGTGGAAACGCTGCCTATGTGGAAGAGCTCTACGAGCTCTACCTGCACGACCCTAACGCTGTGCCAGAAGAGTGGCGCACCTACTTTCAGAAGCTGCCTGCCGACGGCAGCTCTGCCACCGATGTTTCGCACTCCACAATTCGCGATCATTTCGTGCTGCTGGCAAAGAACCAGCGCCGCGCCCAACCGGTTTCCGCCGGCAGCGTGAGCAGTGAGCACGAGAAGAAGCAAGTTGAAGTGCTGCGATTGATCCAGGCCTACCGTATGCGTGGCCACCAGGCAGCCCAGCTTGACCCGCTGGGGCTGTGGCAGCGTCCTGCACCTGCAGACCTGTCGATCAATCACTACGGCTTGACCAATGCCGATCTTGATACGACCTTCCGTGCCGGCGACCTGTTCATCGGCAAAGAGGAAGCGAGCCTACGCGAAATTCACGAAGCGTTGCAGCAGACATATTGCCGCACCATCGGCGCTGAATTTACGCACATCACCGATTCCGAGCAGCGCCAGTGGTTCCAGCAGCGTCTGGAAAGCGTGCGTGGCCGTCCGGAATATTCCGCGGACATCAAGAGCCACCTGCTCGAGCGCGTGACGGCCGGTGAAGGCCTGGAAAAATACCTGGGCACCAAATACCCGGGCACCAAGCGTTTCGGTCTGGAAGGCGGCGAAAGCCTGATTCCGATGCTCGACGAACTGATCCAGCGTTCCGGTTCCTACGGCACCAAGGAAGTCGTCATCGGCATGGCCCACCGTGGCCGTCTGAACGTACTGGTCAACACCTTCGGCAAGAACCCGCGCGAGCTGTTCGACGAGTTCGAAGGCAAGAAGAAGGTCGAGCTGGGTTCCGGTGACGTTAAATACCACCAGGGCTTCTCGTCCAACGTAATGACCACCGGCGGTGAAGTTCACCTGGCCATGGCGTTCAACCCGTCCCACCTGGAAATCGTTTCCCCGGTGGTCGAGGGTTCGGTTCGCGCCCGTCAGGATCGTCGCAACGACCCTACCGGTGAGAAGGTTCTGCCGATCTCCATCCACGGTGATGCGGCATTCGCCGGTCAGGGCGTGGTGATGGAAACCTTCCAGATGTCGCAGACCCGCGGTTTCAAGACCGGCGGTACCGTGCACATCGTGATCAACAACCAGGTTGGTTTCACCATCAGCAACCCGCTGGACTCGCGTTCCACCGAGTACGCGACCGACGTTGCGAAAATGATCCAGGCGCCGATCCTCCATGTGAATGGTGATGATCCGGAAGCCGTATTGTTCGTGACCCAGCTGGCCATCGACTACCGCATGCAGTTCAAGCGTGACGTGGTGATCGACCTGGTCTGCTACCGTCGTCGCGGCCACAACGAGGCCGACGAGCCAAGCGGCACCCAGCCTCTGATGTATCAGCAGATCACCAAGCAGCGCACCACCCGTGAGCTGTACGCTGATCGTCTGACCCAGGCCGGTGTGCTGGACGCAGAGCGTGTTCAGGCGAAAGTCGACGAATACCGCAACGCGCTGGACAACGGTCTGCACGTAGTGAAATCGCTGGTCAAAGAGCCGAACAAAGAGCTGTTCGTGGACTGGCGTCCGTATCTGGGCCACGCCTGGACTGCGCGTCACGACACTCGTTTCGACCTCAAGACCCTGCAGGAACTGTCCGCCAAGCTGCTGGAAATTCCGGAAGGCTTCGTGGTTCAGCGCCAGGTCGCGAAGATCTACGAAGACCGTCAGAAGATGCAAGCCGGCGGCCTGCCGATCAACTGGGGTTACGCCGAAACCATGGCGTACGCGACCCTGGCGTTCGAAGGTCACCCGATCCGCATGACCGGTCAGGACATCGGCCGCGGTACGTTCTCGCACCGTCACGCTGTGCTGCACAACCAGAAAGATGCCGGTACCTACATTCCGCTCAAGCATCTGTATGAAGGTCAGCCACGCTTCGACCTGTACGACTCGTTCCTGTCGGAAGAAGCCGTACTGGCGTTCGAATACGGTTACTCGACCACCACGCCGAACGCGCTGGTGATCTGGGAAGCCCAGTTCGGCGACTTCGCCAACGGTGCACAGGTCGTTATCGACCAGTTCATCACCAGCGGCGAGCACAAGTGGGGCCGTCTCTGCGGTCTGACCATGCTGCTGCCACACGGCTACGAAGGTCAGGGCCCTGAGCACAGCTCGGCACGTCTTGAGCGTTACCTGCAGCTGTGCGCCGAGCACAACATTCAGGTGTGCATGCCGACCACTCCGGCCCAGATCTACCACTTGCTGCGCCGTCAGGTGATTCGCCCGCTGCGCAAGCCATTGGTCGTTCTGACTCCAAAGTCGCTGCTGCGCCACAAACTGGCCATCTCGACCCTGGAAGATCTGGCCGAAGGTTCGTTCCAGACCGTTATCCCGGAAATCGATGCCCTGGACCCGAAAAAGGTCGAGCGCGTTGTTCTGTGCAGTGGCAAGGTTTACTACGACCTGCTGGAAAAACGTCGTGCCGAAGGCCGCGAAGATATCGCCATCGTGCGTATCGAGCAGCTGTACCCGTTCCCTGAGGACGACTTGAAAGAAGTCCTGGCTCCTTACACCAACGCCAAAGCGGCCGTGTGGTGTCAGGAAGAGCCGATGAACCAGGGCGCCTGGTACTGCAGCCAGCACCACCTGCGTCGCAGCATCAGCAACCTCAACAAATCTCTCGTACTCGAGTACGCGGGCCGTGAGGCTTCTGCTGCCCCAGCATGTGGTTACGCATCGATGCACGCCGAGCAGCAGGAACAACTGCTGCAAGACGCGTTTACCGTTTAACGCCTTCGCGCACCTGAAACCGAATTTAAGGAACCACAGATAATGGCTATCGAGATCAAAGCCCCCACTTTCCCGGAATCGGTTGCCGATGGCACCGTTGCCACCTGGCACAAACAACCGGGCGACGCCGTCAAGCGTGACGAACTGATCGTCGACATCGAAACCGACAAAGTCGTACTGGAAGTGCTGGCTACCGCCGACGGCGTGCTGGGCGCAATCGTCAAGGGCGAGGGCGAAACCGTCCTGTCCGACGAAGTGCTGGGCTCCATCGTTGAAGGCGGCGCTGCTGCTGCCGCCCCGGCTGCCGCTGCTGCTCCGGCCGCTGCTGCCGCTGCTCCAGCCGCCGATGGCGAAGACGACCCGATCGCCGCTCCTGCCGCGCGCAAGCTGGCTGAAGAGAACGGCATCAACATCGCTTCCGTTGCCGGCACCGGCAAAGGCGGTCGCGTGACCAAGGAAGACGTGGTTGCAGCCGTTGCTGCCAAGAAAGCCGCTCCGGCTGCCGCGCCTGCCAAGGCTGCTGCTCCGGCCGCCGCCGCTCCTGTGTTCGCCGCTGGCGACCGCATCGAGAAGCGCGTTCCGATGACTCGCGTTCGTGCCACCGTTGCCAAGCGTCTGGTTGAAGCTCAATCGAACATGGCGATGCTGACCACTTTCAACGAAGTCGACATGACCGAAGTCATGGCCCTGCGTTCGAAGTACAAGGACCTGTTCGAGAAGTCCCACAACGGCGTACGCCTGGGCTTCATGTCGTTCTTCGTGAAGGCTGCCACCGAAGCGCTGAAACGCTTCCCGGCGGTCAACGCTTCGATCGACGGCAACGACATCGTTTACCACGGTTATGCCGACATCGGCGTCGCTGTTTCCAGCGACCGTGGCCTGGTGGTTCCGGTTCTGCGTAACGCCGAACACATGAGCCTGGCTGAAATCGAAGGCGGCATCGCCACCTTCGGCAAGAAAGCCCGTGACGGCAAACTGTCGATGGACGAAATGACCGGCGGCACCTTCACCATCACCAACGGTGGTACCTTCGGTTCGATGATGTCGACTCCGATCGTCAACCCGCCGCAGGCAGCGATTCTGGGCATGCACAACATCATCCAGCGTCCGATGGCCATCAACGGTCAGGTCGTGATCCGTCCGATGATGTACCTGGCACTGTCCTACGATCACCGTCTGATCGATGGCAAAGAAGCTGTAACCTTCCTGGTGACCATCAAGAACCTGCTGGAAGATCCGGCTCGTCTGTTGCTGGATATCTGATAGAAGCAGTCACGCGCTGCAAGCTTCAAGCTGCGGGAAAACGCAGCCTGGCTTGCAGCGCGCGGCTTGAAGCTTTTCGCTAAAGAGGATTTTTTGAATGTCGCAGAAATTTGACGTAGTAGTGATCGGTGCGGGCCCTGGCGGCTACGTGGCAGCTATCAAGGCCGCGCAACTCGGCCTGAGCACTGCCTGCATCGAGAAGTACACCGATGCTGAAGGCAAGCAAGCCCTGGGCGGCACCTGCCTGAACGTAGGCTGCATTCCTTCCAAGGCGCTGCTGGACAGCTCCTGGAAATACAAGGAAGCGAAAGAAAGCTTCAACGTCCACGGTATCTCGACCGGCGAAGTCAAAATGGACGTCGCTGCGATGGTTGGCCGCAAGGCTGGCATCGTCAAGAACCTGACCGGTGGTGTTGCCACTCTGTTCAAGGCCAACGGCGTTACTTCGATCCAGGGCCACGGCAAACTGCTGGCCGGCAAGAAAGTCGAAGTCACCAAGCCGGACGGCTCGGTTGAAGTCATCGAAGCCGAAAACGTCATCCTGGCTCCAGGTTCGCGTCCGATCGACATTCCACCGGCTCCGGTCGATCAGAAAGTCATCGTCGATTCGACTGGCGCACTGGAATTCCAGACCGTACCCAAGCGTCTGGGCGTGATCGGTGCTGGCGTGATCGGTCTGGAACTGGGTTCGGTCTGGTCGCGTCTGGGTGCAGAAGTAACTGTCCTGGAAGCACTGGACACCTTCCTGATGGCAGCGGACACCGCTGTTTCCAAGGAAGCGCTGAAAACCCTGACCAAACAGGGTCTGGACATCAAACTGGGCGCTCGCGTAACCGGCTCGAAAGTGAACGGCGACGAAGTCGTTGTGAACTACACCGACGCCAACGGCGAACAGACCATCACTTTCGACAAGCTGATCGTAGCCGTTGGTCGCCGTCCGGTGACCACTGATCTGCTGGCTGCCGACAGCGGCGTGACCCTGGACGAGCGCGGTTTCGTGCACGTTGACGATCACTGCGCCACCACCGTACCGGGCGTTTACGCCATCGGTGACGTGGTTCGCGGCATGATGCTGGCTCACAAGGCCTCGGAAGAGGGCATCATGGTTGTAGAGCGCATCAAAGGCCACAAGGCCCAGATGAACTATGACCTGATCCCTTCGGTTATTTATACTCACCCGGAAATCGCATGGGTCGGTAAAACCGAGCAGGCCTTGAAAGCTGAAGGCGTTGAAGTTAACGTCGGCACCTTCCCGTTCGCAGCATCCGGCCGTGCCATGGCCGCCAACGATACCGGTGGTTTCGTCAAGGTCATCGCCGATGCCAAGACTGACCGCGTATTGGGCGTGCACGTGATTGGCCCGAGCGCTGCAGAACTGGTTCAGCAGGGCGCGATCGGTATGGAATTCGGCACCAGCGCTGAAGACCTGGGCATGATGGTTTTCTCCCATCCGACCCTGTCCGAAGCCTTGCACGAAGCAGCTCTGGCAGTGAATGGCGGCGCCATCCACATTGCCAACCGCAAGAAGCGTTAAGACACAATAAGAAACCACGGCGGTACGGCCCGTCGTGAGCCTTGCGTGCAAGACTCACCGCGGAATGTCCGCTGGACGCAGCCTTGCGTAGCTGCACCGGGTATCCGGAAAGGCTACGCAAGCAGCAGTCACAGGTGGCGCGGCACTCATAAAGAGCGCAGCGCCGAATGCGCAGTACCTAACGAAGACGGTAAAAAGCATGAATCTTCACGAGTATCAGGGTAAGCAGCTGTTCGCTGAATACGGCCTGCCAGTTTCCACTGGTTTCGCAGTAGACACCCCGGAAGCAGCAGCAGAAGCTTGCGACAAAATCGGCGGCAACGAGTGGGTTGTCAAAGCCCAGGTTCACGCCGGTGGTCGCGGTAAAGCGGGCGGCGTCAAGCTGGTTCGCAGCAAAGAAGACGCCAAAGCCTTCGCACAGCAGTGGCTGGGCAAGCGTCTGGTGACTTACCAGACTGACGCCAACGGCCAGCCAGTCACCAAGATCCTGGTTGAATCGTGCACTGATATCGCTAAAGAGCTGTACCTGGGCGCTGTCGTTGACCGTTCGAGCCGTCGCATCGTGTTCATGGCCTCCACCGAAGGTGGCGTGGACATCGAGAAAATCGCTCACGACACTCCAGAAAAAATTCTGAAAGCCACTATCGATCCACTGGTTGGCGCTCAGCCATTCCAGGGTCGCGAGCTGGCATTCCAGCTGGGTCTGGAAGGCAAGCAGGTTGCTCAGTTCGCCAAGATCTTCGTAGGTCTGGCCAAGCTGTTCAAGGATCACGACCTGGCTCTGCTGGAAGTGAACCCGCTGGTGATCAAGGCTGATGGCGATCTGCACTGCCTGGATGCCAAGATCAACATCGACGCCAACGCAATGTACCGTCAGCCCAAGCTGAAGACTTTCCACGATCCGTCGCAGGACGATCCGCGCGAAGCGCACGCTGCCAAGTTCGAACTGAACTACGTAGCGCTGGAAGGCAACATCGGCTGCATGGTGAACGGTGCCGGCCTGGCCATGGGTACCATGGACATCGTCAACCTGCACGGCGGCAAGCCAGCCAACTTCCTCGACGTAGGCGGTGGTGCTACCAAAGAACGCGTAACCGAAGCTTTCAAAATCATTCTGTCCGACAGCAATGTCGCTGCAGTACTGGTTAACATCTTCGGCGGCATCGTTCGTTGCGACATGATTGCCGAAGGCATCATCGGTGCAGTGAAAGAAGTCGGCGTGAAAATCCCGGTTGTTGTTCGTCTTGAAGGCAACAACGCTGAACTGGGCGCTAAAGTACTGGCAGAAAGCGGTTTGAACATCATCGCTGCTACCAGCCTGACCGACGCTGCTCAACAAGTCGTTAAAGCTGCGGAGGGCAAGTAATGAGCGTCCTGATCAATAAAGACACCAAAGTAATCTGCCAGGGCTTCACCGGTGCGCAGGGTACTTTCCACTCCGAACAAGCCATTGCCTACGGCACCAAAATGGTTGGCGGCGTGACTCCAGGCAAAGGTGGCACCACTCACCTGAACCTGCCTGTGTTCAACACCGTGAAAGAAGCTGTAGAAGCCACTGGCGCCACCGCCAGCGTCATCTACGTTCCGGCTCCTTTCTGCAAGGACTCGATCCTGGAAGCAGCTTTCGGCGGCATCAAGCTGATCGTCTGCATCACCGAAGGCATTCCTACCCTGGACATGCTGGACGCCAAAGTTAAGTGCGACGAGCTGGGTGTTACCCTGATCGGCCCTAACTGCCCAGGCGTGATCACCCCAGGCGAATGCAAGATCGGCATCATGCCAGGTCACATTCACTTGCCAGGCAAGGTCGGTATCGTTTCCCGTTCCGGCACCCTGACCTACGAAGCTGTGAAGCAGACTACTGACGCCGGTTTCGGTCAGTCGACTTGCGTCGGCATCGGTGGTGACCCGATCCCGGGTTCGAACTTCATCGACATCCTGAAGCTGTTCCAGGAAGACCCGAAGACCGAAGCGATCGTCATGATCGGCGAGATCGGCGGTTCGGCTGAAGAAGAAGCGGCTGCCTACATCAAGGCACACGTGACCAAGCCGGTTGTTTCCTACATCGCTGGTGTGACTGCTCCTCCGGGCAAGCGCATGGGCCATGCTGGCGCAATCATCTCCGGCGGCAAAGGCACTGCAGACGAGAAATTCGCTGCTCTGCAAGACGCAGGCGTGAAAACCGTGCGTTCGCTGGCAGACATCGGCAAGGCCCTGGCCGAGCTGACTGGCTGGGAAGTGAAGAAGTAAGCTTCGGCTGACTTCTCTGCTCCAGCAACAAAGGCCACCTTAGGGTGGCCTTTGTCGTTTCTGGCGTTCGGGTGGACGATGGCAATTTATAAGCACTCACCCAATAACATGCAAAAACGCGACACAGAAACGTCGCGTATCGGATAGTTCGCCCTCTAACAGTGCGTTTGTCGGGCAAATTCGTTAGGCTAGCCGCCATTTTGCGTCTGCCGCCCACAAGGCATGCAACGCGCTAAACGGGTCAGTCTTATACGGATTGACAGCATTTCCCTAACCCCACAGGGAAATCCCCCTCTAAATTCCGATTCAGTAGTGTGGTATTTCCTTAATGAAAGTTTTGAAAGGTCAGGACATCCTGGCACTTGGCTTTATGACATTCGCCCTGTTCGTCGGGGCCGGCAACATCATCTTCCCGCCTATCGTCGGTTTGCAGTCCGGGCCAAACGTCTGGATGGCGGCGCTGGGCTTCCTGATCACGGCGGTCGGTCTGCCGGTGGTCACTGTGGTCGCACTGGCCAAGGTTGGTGGCGCAATGGACGCCCTGAGCAGCCCGATCGGCAAGATCGCCGGTGGTGTACTGGCTGCAGCGTGCTATCTCGCGGTCGGTCCGCTGTTCGCCACCCCGCGTACCGCGACCGTTTCCTTTGAAGTGGGGCTGGCGCCGTTGACCGGCGAGAGCCCGCTGGCACTGTTCCTCTACAGCTCGGTGTACTTCCTGCTGGTGTTCTTCATTTCGCTCTACCCTGGGCGTCTGCTGGACACCGTCGGTCGCTTCCTCGCGCCGCTGAAGATCATCGCCCTGGCTGTGCTCGGCATCGCTGCGTTCGCACTGCCGGCCGGTGATATCGGTGTGGCTACCCCGGAATATGTCGCGGCACCGTTCTCCCAAGGGTTCATCAATGGTTACCTGACCATGGATACCCTGGGCGCGCTGGTGTTCGGCATCGTCATCGTCAACGCGATCCGCTCCCGTGGCGTCGAGTCGCCGGCGCTGATCACCCGCTACGCGATCATCGCCGGGCTGATTGCCGGTGTCGGTCTGGCGCTGGTGTATGTCAGCCTGTTCCGTCTGGGTTCCGGCAGCCATGAAGTGGCGGCGGGCGCGACCAACGGCGCGGCGGTGCTGCACGCTTACGTGCAACACACCTTCGGTTCGCTGGGCAGTGGCTTCCTTGCCGTGCTGATCTCCCTGGCGTGCCTGGTGACCGCTGTCGGCCTGACCTGCGCCTGTGCCGAATACTTCAGCCGCGTACTGCCGCTGTCGTACAAGACCCTGGTGATCATCCTGGCGGCGTTCTCGCTGCTGGTGTCCAACCTGGGCCTGACCAAGCTGATCGCGTTCTCGATCCCGGTGCTGACCGCAATCTACCCGCCGTGCATCGTGCTGGTGGCGCTGAGCTTCTGTGCAGCGTTCTGGCATGAGCAGAGCCGCATCATGGGCCCGGTGATGCTGGTGTCGTTCGTGTTCGGCACCATCGATGCGTTGAAAGGCGCCGGTCTGGCGGACTGGATGCCATCGCAACTGGCCCACCTGCCGCTGAGCGAGCAAGGTCTGGCGTGGCTGGTGCCGTGCGTGATGACCCTGGTGGTTGCCGTGGTTTGCGACCGCCTGCTGGGCAAGCGCGCCGAAGCACTCGCCTAAGATTGCCGGGCCGCCACGAGCGGCTGCCGAGCGATTAAACAGAAATGCCCCGTATCAATCGATACGGGGCATTTTTTATGGGCTTCAGGCAGTGTCTTTTTCCCCCGACTAACGTCGAAGGGGTGCCGAAATCTTCATCACAGGGAATTGCATGTCGTTCATCCAAGCCAACCTGATCCACCTGCTGGCCGCGCTCTGGTTTGTCATCTGCTGGGGCGGTTACACCCGTTATGCCACCTGGAAGGCCCGTGACACCGCGTGCCTGGCCAGCGTGCTGCATCTGTACCGCGAAGACTGGATGCGCCGCATGCTGCTGCGTGACAACCGTATTGCCGACGCCAGCGTGATCGGCAACCTGGAGCGCAACGCCTCGTTCTTCGCCTCCAGCACGCTGATTATCCTGGCGGGCATCCTGACCGTGCTTGGCGCGTCCGAGCGCGCGGTGTCGCTGCTGGCGGACATTCCGATGGTGCAACAGGCCTCGCAGGGCATGTCGGAGATCAAGTTGCTGTGCCTGGCGCTGGTGTTTGTCTATGCCTTCTTCACTTTCAGCTGGTGCATGCGCCAGTACAACTTCGCCGCCATTCTGGTCGGCTCGGCCCCGATGATCGGTGAGCGGCAGGTGTCGGAGCAGGAGCGCAAGGCGTTCGCCTCGCGGGCGGCTCGAGTGATTTCGATGGCGGCCAACCAGTTCAACTTCGGTCTGCGTTCCTACTACTTCGGGATGAGCATGCTGGCGTGGTTCGTCAGCCCGTGGCTGTTCATGTTGATGAGCGCAGGCGTGGTGCTGGTGTTGTATCGCCGGGAGTTTCATTCCGACGTGCTCGATGTAATGGTCTATACCCCTACAGAGGCGCCATTGCCCGAAGCGAACAAAGAG
The DNA here is from genome assembly GCF_022496685.1 of Pseudomonas sp. B707. Taxonomy (NCBI): domain Bacteria; kingdom Pseudomonadati; phylum Pseudomonadota; class Gammaproteobacteria; order Pseudomonadales; family Pseudomonadaceae; genus Pseudomonas; species Pseudomonas sp. B707. The sequence goes on from NZ_WTVE01000034.1 coordinate 15,868, forward strand.
GTTGCTTGATGAGTATTCCGTTCTGGTGTGTGTTTATCAGTGCATTGTTGATCTACGTGGCGCGGATGCCGGTCGGCAAGGCCATGAAAGAGCAGGGCGGTTACAACAACCATCTGCCGCGTCAGCAGCAGGCGCAACTCACCGGTTACGGAGCCCGGGCGCTGGCGGCACATCAGAACAGCATCGAAGCCTTCATTCTGTTTGCCGTTGGCGTGCTGATGGCGCATACCACGCAGACGGCGGGATGGCTGATCGATACATTAGCGATCATCTTCGTGATCTCAAGGATTTTCTATTTGTGGTTTTATCTGGCGGATATTCCAAAATTGCGCAGTCTGGTCTGGCTGGTCGGCTTAGTGTGTTCATTGTTGCTGATGATTAGTCCGACTTTTAGAACAGTCTTGCTCTAAGCCGGCACTGGCAAAAAATGACCGGCAAAAGAAAACCCGCACTTGGCGGGTGTTCTTTTTTGCCATCGAGAAGCGGCTTATTGCTTCTTGGCAGCTTCTTCTTGCGCTGCAGCGTTCGATTCGGCCTGAGCTTTGGCAGCTTCGGCGTTTTCTTTCGCTGCGTCGTTCACTTTTTCCTGAGCTTTGTTCATGTCTTGCTGAGCTTGTTCAGCATGTTGGTTGGCATCTTGAGCTTTGTCCTCGGATTTTTTATCGCAGGCAGCGAGACCGAGGGAAGCGGTCAACATCAAGGCAATAGCTAAAGTCTTACGCATGGGGTGTTTCTCCTTATGGAAAATAACTACTGGCCTTAAGAGCTCAGGCCCAAGGCTTAAGTTCCTCATTTCTTTCAGATATATAAGTTTGTTTTGCAATGGAACTTTTGCTGTTCTTTCCACTACTGGGAATGACGACTAACAAGAGTAATTATCAAATGGCCGAAAACCCCGTTTTTGAGCGTGCGACACGGTTTCTCTCGGCCTTGCGCCACTGTCAGGTGCTGGGATTGAAGGTGCACAGCGCAAGTAGCGAAGGTCTGACGGTGGTGCTGCCATACAGTGCGCAGATCGTTGGCAACCCGCTGACCGGCGTCATCCACGGCGGGGCGATCACGTCGCTGATGGACACCGCGTGCGGCATGTCGACCCTGTGCGTGCTGCCGGAATTCGAAGTCTGCCCGACCCTCGATCTGCGCATCGACTACATGCACGCCGCCGAGCCGCATAAAGACGTCTATGGCTTCGCCCAATGTTATCGAATCACCACCGATGTGATCTTCGCTCGCGGCTTCGCCTATCAGGATGATCCCGAGCAGCCGATTGCCCACGTCGTCGGCACCTTCATGCGCATGGGCAAAGGCCTTAAAGGCACCAAAGGCTTTGGTGGCGCGATCAAGGGAGAAAAACGATGAGCGATGATTTCAAGCAGCAGCTGCAAGAGGCCCACGAGAAGGGTGACTACGCGCCGCTGCTGAAACTGATCCCCTACGCCGGACTCATCGGCGTCGAGTGCTCGCGAGTCGGTGATGATTTACTGTTCAAGTTGCCGGCCAACAAGGACAACATTGGTAACCCTTTATTGCCGGCGATCCACGGCGGGGTGATTGCCGGGTTCATGGAGCTGTCTGCGGCCCTGCACCTGCTGATTTTCACCGGCGCGCCGGGTGTGCCGAAGATTATCGATTTCTCCCTCGATTACCTGCAGGCCGGGCAGTTTCGCGACACCTGGGCCCGGTGTCAGGTCTGCCGTCAGGGCCGGCGGGTGGCCAACGTCGCGGTCACGGCGTGGCAAAGCACCGAAAGCGAACCGATTGCCACTGCCCGCGCGCACTTCAAAATCGATGAGCCCTTGAAATCCTGAAGCACGCCCCCAACTCACAGAACAACCCGCCGCCGACCAGCAAGGTCGCGGCCAATGCCATCTGATTGGAGTTTGATGACCATGAGTGTGGAAACTCAAAAGGAAACCCTGGGCTTCCAGACCGAGGTGAAGCAACTGCTGCACCTCATGATCCATTCGCTGTATTCCAACAAGGAAATCTTCCTTCGCGAATTGATCTCGAACGCCTCTGACGCCGTCGACAAATTGCGCTTCGAAGCCCTGGCCAAGCCTGAGTTGCTTGAAGGTGGCGATGAACTGAAAATCCGTGTGAGCTTCGACAAGGACGCCAAGACCGTCACCCTCGAAGACAACGGCATTGGCATGAACCGTGACGATGTGATCACCCACCTGGGTACCATCGCCAAATCCGGCACCGCCGATTTCATGAAAAACCTGTCCGGCGATCAGAAGAAGGATTCGCACCTGATCGGTCAGTTCGGTGTGGGCTTCTACTCGGCCTTCATCGTCGCTGACAAAGTTGACGTGTACAGCCGTCGCGCCGGCACCGCCGCCAGCGAAGGCGTGCACTGGTCGTCGAAAGGCGAGGGCGAATTCGAAGTCGCCACCATCGACAAGCCGGAGCGCGGCACCCGCATCGTTCTGCACCTGAAATCCGGTGAAGACGAGTTCGCCGATGGCTGGCGTCTGCGCAACATCATCAAGAAGTACTCCGACCACATCGCGCTGCCGATCGAGCTGCCGAAAGAAGTGGCCGCTGCCGAAGGCGAAGAGAAGCCTGAAGTTGAATGGGAAACCGTCAACCGCGCCAGCGCTCTGTGGACCCGTCCTCGCACCGAAGTGAAGGACGAGGAATACCAGGAGTTCTACAAACACATCGCCCACGACTTCGAAAATCCGCTGTCGTGGAGCCACAACAAGGTCGAAGGCAAGCTCGAGTACAGCTCGCTGCTGTACGTGCCGGCCCGCGCACCGTTCGATCTGTACCAGCGTGAAGCGCCAAAAGGCCTGAAGCTGTACGTACAGCGCGTGTTCGTGATGGATCAGGCCGAGTCCTTCCTGCCGCTGTACCTGCGCTTCATCAAGGGCGTGGTCGACTCCAACGACCTGTCGCTGAACGTGTCGCGGGAAATCCTGCAGAAAGACCCGATCATCGACTCGATGAAATCGGCGCTGACCAAGCGTGTTCTGGACATGCTGGAAAAACTGGCGAAGAACGAGCCTGAGCAATACAAGGGCTTCTGGAAAAACTTCGGTCAGGTCATGAAAGAAGGCCCGGCAGAAGATTTCGCCAACAAGGAAAAAATTGCCGGTCTGCTGCGTTTCGCATCGACCAACGGCACCGATGGCGAGCAGATCGTCGGTCTGGCCGAGTACCTGGCGCGCGCCAAGGAAGGTCAGGACAAGATCTACTACCTCACCGGCGAAACCTACGCGCAGGTCAAGAACAGCCCGCACCTGGAAGTCTTCCGCAAGAAAGGCATCGAAGTGCTGCTGCTGACCGACCGTATCGACGAGTGGCTGATGAGCTACCTCAGCGAATTCGACGGCAAGACGTTTGTCGACGTCGCGCGCGGTGACCTGGACCTGGGCAACCTGGACTCGGAAGAGGACAAGAAGGCCGCAGAAGAAGTCGCCAAGTCGAAAGAAGGTCTGGTCGAGCGTCTGAAAACCGCACTGGGCGATTCCGTTGCCGAAGTCCGGGTTTCCCATCGCCTGACCGATTCGCCGGCCATCCTGGCGATTGGCGAGCAGGACCTGGGTCTGCAAATGCGTCAGATCCTCGAAGCCAGCGGGCAAAAGGTGCCGGATTCGAAGCCGATCTTCGAATTCAACCCGAGCCACCCGCTGATCGAGAAGCTCGACAACGAGGCCAGCGAAGATCGCTTCAGCGACCTGTCGCACATCCTCTTCGACCAGGCCGCCCTGGCGGCGGGCGACAGCTTGAAAGACCCGGCCGCTTACGTGAAGCGTCTGAACAAGCTGCTGGTTGAACTGTCGGTTTAACCAAGCTGCAGAAAAACCCGCTTCGGCGGGTTTTTTCATTCTGGTGTTCAACCAATCAGGAGTCAGAAATGAGCCAAGTCACTGTACGTTCCGTGGTCTATCAGATTGACGGCCAGCCTTATGAAGGTCGCCTGGCGTTCGACGCCGAGCACAAAGGCGCGCGTCCGGGTCTGTTGATGGCGCCGAACTGGATGGGTGTCAGCGCTGGCGCTGAAGAGATCGCCAAATCGGTGGCGGCCAAGGGTTATGTGGTGCTGATCGCTGACGTGTACGGCCAGGCGGTGCGTCCGCAGAATGCCGATCAGGCCGGTGCGGCGATGATGCCGCTGAAGGACGACCGCGCGCTGCTGCGCAAGCGTATGCAGGCCGCGTTCGAACAATTGCAGAAGCAGGGCGAGGCGGCGGTCGATACCTCGAAACTGGCGGTGTTCGGCTTCTGCTTCGGCGGTTGCTGTGCGCTGGATCTGGCCCGCACCGGTGCGCCGGTGAAAGCGGCGGTGTCGTTCCACGGCACGCTGGATTCGCCGAACCCGGCGGACGCGAAGAACATCAAGGGCTCGGTGCTGGTGCTGCACGGTGCTTCCGATCCGCTGGTGCCGAAAGAGCAGTTGCCGGCATTCGAAGACGAGATGAACGCTGCTGGTGTGGACTGGCAGTTGCTGAGCTACGGCGGCGCGGTGCACTCGTTCACCGATCCGCACGCCAATGTGCCGGGCAAGATGATGTACGACGCGAAGACCGCAGCGCGTGCGTTCAAGTCGATGCATGACTTGCTGGAAGAAGTGTTCAAGGGCTGAAGCCTAAGAGCAAAAGCCCCTCACCCTAACCCTCTCCCAGAGGGAGAGGGGACTGACCGTAAGTTTCTCGAGAGTTGCATCGACCTGAAAGTGAATCACCGAATCCATAATCGACTCGGTGTTTCAGGTCGATGTATGACATAAGACACCTCGGTCGGCTCCCTCTCCTCCTGGGAGAGGGCTGGGGTGAGGGCAGGCGGTTTAACGCGGTAATTCAATCCGCTCGACTTCCCCCGGCACGGTCGGCCAATCCCCGGCCGCCCACTTGCGCCGCGCCTCATCGATCGCCGCCGGATCGCTCGCGACAAAATTCCAGTTGATCCGCCGTGGCCCGTCCAGTGGCGCACCGCCGAACAACACCGCGTGGCTGTCGCTTTCGGCAAACAGGCTCATCTCTTCCCCGGCCGGCAATACCACCAGCGCATGGGGTTCGACCGCTTCGCCATTCAATTGCACGTCACCGCTCAAGACATACAGCGCCCGTTCTTCATGTTCGGTCGGGATCAGCAGTGTGGTCGCGGTCTGCATCTTCAGTTCGGCATACAGCGTAGGAGAAAGCACCGGCACCGGCGATTCCAGGCAAAAGCCTGACCCGGCGATCATGCGGATCTGTACGCCGAGGTTGTCGCTGACCGGCAAGGTCGAGGCCGGGTGATGGCTGTAATGCCCCGGGCCTTGTTCGTGATCCTTGGGCGAGGCGAGCCAGATTTGCAGGCCGTGCATCTTGAAGCTTTGCTCCCACAGCGGTTCGGGCGTGCGCTCGACGTGAGCGATCGCCGTGCCGGCGGTCATCCAGCTGACATCGCCGGCGCTGACCACCTGATCCGAGCCCAGGCTGTCCTTGTGCTGGATCTGCCCGTCGAACAAATACGTGAGGGTCGACAGACCGATGTGCGGATGCTGTCGGATGTTCATGCCTTTGCCCGCCGGATAAACCGTTTCGAGCATGTGGTCGAAAAACACGAAAGGCCCGACGCTGCGGCATTTGGCTGACGGCAGCGGGCGCAGGATCGGCTGGCCTTCGACGTCTTCGGCGCGCGGGCGGATGATCAGGGGTTGGGTGTCCATGGTCCATTCCAGGCTGAGCGGGTGATGCGTGGAGCATAACCCGCCGGTGTCGTCGGGGTGATTACTGGCTGTCGAAGCCGACGGGGGCGTGGGTTTCGATGGTGACTTCGCTGGTGGTCATCAGCTTGTGGATCGGGCAGCGATCGGCAACGCGCAGCAGTTCTTCGCGCTGGGCATCGGTGAGCACACCCTTCAGGGTAAGGGTCACGTGCAGCGCGTACTTGCCTTTCTGTTCCTGGCTGTTGTCGCGTTTGACCTCAACGCCGACGCCGGTCAGCGGGATGTCCTTTTTCTTTGCGTACAGCTTCAGGGTCAGAGCCTTGCAGGCACCGAGGGCGGCGTCGAAGTAATCGTGCGGCTCCGGAGCCGAGCCTTCACCGCCGGCAGTCGTCGGGACATCGGCAAACAGCTCATGCTCATCGATCTGAACGGTGTGGCGAAAACCCTCGGCGGACACGGTATTGACGGTAACGGTCATGTGAACCTCGCAAGCAGTAGGAAAAGGGATTCGATCAAAAAAGGACCTTGCAGGTATAGAGCATTTTCCACACAGGCGCGTTCCACTTTCTTGCCGGGTGAACCCTCGTTGCCCGGCGAGGGTCTAGGCTATGCCTGTCTGCCGGAGAATGCTTGTGTCCGTGTTTCGTTTGAGCCTTGCCTGCCTGATGGCTTTCACCGGCGCCGCCAGTGCCCGGGAATACACCTACAGTGACGCGCACCTGCATTACGTGGATTTTTTCCAGGAAACTGCCGGCATGCCGAAATTGCTGACGGCCATGAAGGAAAACTCCATCGAGCACGTGATGATTTCCGGCATTCCCGTGGCGAAGAAATGGCACGAAGACGAGCCGAAGCGCCCGCGTTATTACGCTGGCGATGATGCCGATGCCTATTGGTACAGCGCGACTGACGTGATCGTCGCCGACGCGGTGCAGAAGCTGACACCTGAGCAACGCCAGTACTTTCACCCGTTTCTTTCAGGCTTCAACCCCAACGACAAGAACTCCGCCACGCACATCCAGCGCATGCTCGATCTGTATCCCGGCTTGTGGCAGGGCATCGGCGAGGTCTTCACCCGTCACGACGACCTCACCGCACTGACCTCCGGCGATACGCCGCGTGCCAATAACGAAGCCATGACCCGCATCTATCACCTGGCCGCCGAGCACGATCTGCCGGTGATGCTGCATTCCAACATCACCTCCAAGCGTGAGAAGAATCCGCTGTACCTGAAGGAAATCGAAGAGCCGCTGCGTAATCATCCGCACACCCGGTTTATCTGGGCGCATGCCGGCACCAGTGCTGAAATCCATCGTCATCAGACGCAGCTGGATTTTCTGCTGCCGACCCTTACCCGAATGCTGGAGGCGTATCCGAACCTGTTCATCGATCTGTCGTGGAGCCTGCTGACGCCTTATCTGCTGGACGAAAAGAGCCAGCCGCGAGCCGAGTGGGTGCAATTGGTGGAGCGCTATCCGGATCGCTTCATGATCGGTTCGGACGTGGTCGGGCGATTCAACAAACTCGGCAAGGAAATCCATGGTTTCAAGCCGTTTCTCGACGCCTTGCCTGAGGCGGTCGCGAAAAAAGTCGCACGGGACAACTTCCTGGGGATATTGCCGCGAACAGCGCTCAAGTCCGGCAAAACCGCGCTGAATCGTTAATGCTCCAGGTTCGAAGTATTAAGGCCTTTTGATATCACGTTTTGGTCTTACGCAATTTTCCAAAGGGCCGATACCTTCTAGAGCAACCAGCTGCAGGGTTGATGCAGCGCTTTTGGAAGGAACCAGAGCAATGAGTATCCGTAGTCTCAATATTGCGCCCCGAGCTGGGCTGGGTTTTGGCGTACTGGCGCTGATGGTGTTTGCCCTTGGCGCGTTTGCCCTGCTGCAGATGTCGAACATGCGCGCGCAATCCGACGAGGTCGACAATAACTGGCTGCCCAGCGTGATGGCGGTGGGCGAGATGAGCCAGGACATGTTGCGCCTGCGTGCGCTGACCATGCGCCTGTTGCTTAATCGCGATCCGCAGGCGCTGGATCAGAATGTGGCCAAGCTCAATGATCTGCGCGGTGTGCTGAGCGAAGCCCAGCAGCGTTACGACATCCTGATCGTATTGCCCGAAGAGCGCGCGCTGTTCGACCGCTTCAAGGTTGCCGAACACAAGTACCTGGAGTTTCAGGCGCAGGTGATGACGCTATCTGCTCAGGGACGAGTGGAGGAGGCGGCCGCCATTCTCAACGGGCAGATGAGCCCGTTGGCGGATGAGATTGCAGTGACCCTGCGTGAATTGGTCGAACTGAACAAGCACAACGCCAACCTCGCCACAGAGGCCGCACGGCTGGTGTTCACCAACTCGCGGGTGTGGGTCGGGGTGATGATCGGCATCACTGCGCTGATTACCATCGCGCTGGCGTTATTGCTGACCCGCAGCATCGTGCTGCCGCTGTCGCAATCGCTCAATGTGGCGGAAGTGGTGGCCGGCGGCGATCTGACCGGGGATATCAGCATTTCCGGCAAGGACGAGCCGGCGCGGCTGCTGCACGCGCTCAAGAGCATGCAGCACAACCTGCGTGACACCATCCGCCGGATCTCGGAGTCCTCCAGTCAACTGGCTTCGGCCTCGGAGGAGTTGAGCTGCGTCACCGAAGACGCCACGCGAGGGCTGCACCAGCAGAGTCTGGAAATTGAACAGGCGGCCACGGCGGTCAATCAGATGACCGCCGCGGTGGAGGAGGTGGCGAGCAATGCCGTCGCGACTTCCGAGGCTTCCCGTGAGTCTGATCGCATTGCCCAGCATGGTCGCGAGCAGGTCCAGCAGACGGTATCGTCCATCGAGTTGCTGGCGGACGATGTCACCGCCAATGCCGCGCAGGTGGAGGATCTGGCGCAGAAGGTCTACAGCATCAGCAAAGTACTGGATGTGATTCGCTCGATTGCCGAGCAGACCAATCTGCTGGCGTTGAACGCGGCGATCGAGGCTGCGCGGGCGGGGGATGCCGGGCGGGGTTTTGCGGTGGTGGCGGACGAAGTGCGGGCGCTGGCCCATCGCACTCAGCAGTCGACGCAGGAAATCGAACAGATGATCGGCGGCATCCAGCAGGGCACCGATTCGGCGGTCAGCTCGATGCAACAGAGCAATGTCCGGGCGCGCTCGACCCTGGAGTTGGCGAAGGCGGCTGGCGTGGCGCTGGAGGAAATTGCTTCGGCGTTCACCTTGATCAACGAGCGCAATCTGGTGATCGCCAGTGCGTCGGAAGAGCAGGCGGCCGTGGCGCGGGAAGTTGATCGCAACCTGATGAACATCCGTGACCTGGCGATGCAGACGTCTGCAGGGGCCAATCAGACCAGCGCCGCGAGTCAGGAGTTGTCGCGGCTGGCGGTGGACCTGAACAGCATGGTCGCCAAGTTCTCGGTTTGATCAGCGTTCGACAGGCGAAAAAAAAGCCCCGCGTTTGCGGGGCTTTTCGTTGAATCAGCTGCCTTTGACCGTCTTGCCGTTGACCGTGCCGTCGAGGAGCATGATGTTGTACTCCTTGCCGTCGGTTTCGACCTGTTGCAGGCGAACCAGCAGGTAATCCCAGTCCTTGGCGAACCACAGGACGGTGATGCGCTTGCTTTGTGTCGGATCGCGGACGCGCTCGACCTTGATCGCATCGATCTGGCCAGCCTTGGTTTCGACTTTCTCCGAACCCAGCACGCGGAAGTCGTAGGTATCGACTTCACCATCATCGACCACCTGATAGCTCATGCTTTTCTTGCCGGCGGCCACGTCATGCTGCAGCGCCAGTTGATAGGTGGATTTGTCGACCATGCCGCGGTTGAGCGGGATTTTCACCGCGTCGCCGCGGTCGGTGCCGGTCACCAGCTTGTTGGCCCAGTCGAAGTCCAGGTCAGCCTTTTTCGCCTTGCCCAGACCACCGCGTTCGAAGTGGTAGGACTGTGGCAGCAGGGTGTCCTTGTCCAGGGTGAGGGTGCTTTCCTCGGACAGGCTGGCAATCATCATCGAGGCCTTGAAGCTGAGCTTCCAGACGCCGTTGGCTTCCTTGGTCAGACTGCGTTCGGCAGTGCCGCTCATGGGCAACTGCTTCCAGTCGGCGGTGTAGCTGGCGGAGAACGGTTGAAGGTCTGCCGCCTGGGCAAAAGGCAGGGCGAGCAGAGCGCAAGCGAAGAGCAGGGCGCGACGCATAAAATCTCCTAGTTTCGAATCAAGTGACCGCTGGCCCCGAGTAGCTGGCCATCCAGTAAAGCACCTTGCTCGCCGAGGCTCAGCCGTCCTTCGGCGAACCAGCGTACGGCCATCGGGTAGATCAGGTGTTCCTGAACGTGAACCCGTTGCGCCAGACTTTGCGGCGAATCGTGCAACTCTACCGGTATTACTGCCTGTACGACCAGTGGTCCGCCATCGAGTTCCTCGGTGACGAAGTGCACGGAGCAGCCGTGTTCGACGTCGCCGGCTTCCAGCGCGCGCTGATGCGTGTGTAACCCTTTGTATTTGGGTAGCAGCGACGGGTGGATGTTGAGCAGGCGACCCTGGTAGTGACGGACGAAGTCAGCGCTGAGAATGCGCATGAAGCCGGCCAGTACCACGAGTTTGGGGTTGAATTCGTCGATCAGTTCGATCAGCGCGGTATCGAAGGCCTCGCGGCCCTCGAATCCCTTGTGATCCAGCGAGCGGGTGGCGATACCCGCGTCACTGGCGCGTTGCAGGCCGTAGGCGTCGGCGCGGTTGGAAATCACCGCAGCGATGCGGACCGGGCTGTCGCCGGTCCGCGTGCTGTCGATCAGGGCCTGCAAGTTACTGCCGGTGCCGGACAACAGCACCACGACATTACAGGTCTGGGACATCAGTGAGCCTTGAGGTTCTTCAGTTCGACCTGAGCCGCGCCTTCGGCAGCGACAGCGATCTGACCGATGACCCAAGGCTGCTCGCCGGCGTCACGCAGGGTGTTCAGGGCCACTTCAACGTGTTCCTGAGCCACGCAGATCACCATGCCCACGCCGCAGTTCAACACGCGGTGCATTTCGGTTTCGTCGACGTTGCCTTTCTCTTGCAGCCAGTCGAAGACGGCCGGGCGGTTCCAGCTGGCCACGTCAACCACGGCTTGAGCGCCTTTTGGCAGAACGCGCGGGATGTTGTCCAGCAGGCCGCCACCGGTGATGTGGGCCATGGCCTTGACGGCGCCGGTGTCCTTGATCAGCTTGAGCAGCGGCTTCACGTAGATGCGGGTCGGGGCCATCAGCAGTTCGGTCAGTGGCTTGCCGTCGAGCTGAACGGTTTCGATGTCGGCACCGGACACTTCGATGATCTTGCGGATCAGCGAGTAGCCGTTGGAGTGCGGACCGGACGATGGCAGGGCGATCAGGGCGTCACCGGTGGCGACTTTCGAGCCGTCGATGATTTCGGCTTTTTCCACGACACCGACGCAGAAACCGGCCAGGTCGTAGTCTTCGCCTTCGTACATGCCAGGCATTTCAGCGGTTTCGCCGCCGACCAGCGAGCAGCCAGCCAGTTCGCAGCCTGCACCGATACCGGTGACCACAGTGGCGGCCACGTCGACGTTCAGCTTGCCGGTGGCGTAGTAGTCGAGGAAGAACAGCGGCTCGGCGCCGCACACCACCAGATCGTTGACGCACATGGCGACCAGGTCCTGGCCGATGCTGTCGTGCTTGTTCAGGTTAAGCGCCAGGCGCAGCTTGGTGCCCACGCCGTCAGTACCGGAAACCAGCACCGGCTGTTTGTAACCGGCCGGGATCTCGCAGAGGGCGCCGAAACCGCCCAGGCCGCCCATGACTTCCGGGCGCGCAGTGCGCTTGGCGACGCTCTTGATGCGTTCGACCAATGCTTCACCGGCGTCGATGTCTACACCGGCGTCCTTGTAGCTCAGGGAGGGTTGCTTGCTCATGATCCAGGCCTTTAGGGGAGGGGATTCAGGGGTAACGACCGAGTTCAGCGGGAACGCCGAATCCGACAGGGGCGATTGCCTCACGCGAAGTTCGGGGTGCCCGGCTGTTGCCGGTCTGCGAAGGCGCGCGATTTTATCAGGCTTGAGGGGCAGCGGCCATCCTCACGCCGACGGGCAGGGGCATATCGGTGGAAAAATTTTGCAATTGACGCTGTGGGCGACATCACGGGTGCCTGTATAAGGAACCGTCTATCGTTAGGACTGTGCAAAAACTTACCGACCGCGTGTGAATGTTTTGCGACGGCCTGTGGTCACAGGCTTGCCACAACGGTGCACGCGGCCTGTTCCAGCCGCTCTTGTCGACGGGAATTCTCCATGCGTTTTTGTAAATGGCTGTTAGTAGGTGGCTTGTCTCTGATCAGCCTGGCGAGCCAGGCCGAAAATCTCAAAGGTCTTTATCAGGTGCGCGAACCGGTCACGGGTCAGTCGCCGGAGGAGCGTGATCGCGCGACCCAGGCTGCGCTGGATACGCTGGTGCTGCGGCTGACCGGCGACCCGAAAGCCCCGCAGAACCCGGGGCTGGCGCCGGTTCGCAAGGATCCGCAGCAGATCATCAGTCAGTTCGGTTTCGATGCTGGGCCGCCGGAAGTGCTGAAAGTCGATTTCGATCCGGGAACCACCGAGCAGGCGTTGCGCCGCGCCGGGCTGGCGCTGTGGGGTGCCAACCGGCCCTCGATCCTGAGCTGGTGGCTGAACGATTCGACCGAGGGTTCGAGTCTGGTGGGTGACGGTCAGGCCAGTGCCGCACCGTTGCGCCGCGCGGCCCAGCACCGTGGATTGCCTTTGCGTCTGCCGTTGGCGGACTTGAGTGAGCAATTGGTCGCCACGGCACCAACGCTCGAAGGTGCCGACCCGGCGCCGCTGCGCAGCGCTTCCGAGCGCTACAACGCTGACGCCTTGCTCGCCGTGCATGCCCGCGAAGACGGTGGGCAATGGCAGGCCAAATGGCAATTGTGGCTGGGCGACAAAAAAGAGGCTGGCAACGTGCAGGGCGCGGATCAGACCGCGGTGGCCGATGCGGTGATGCTGGCGGTCACCGAACGTCTGGCGCCACGCTTTGTAGCCAAGCCCGGCGCGTCCGGCCAGCAGACCCTGGAAGTGCAGGGCATGAATCTCGAGCACTACGCAGCGCTGCTGCGGTTACTCGAACCGTTCGGCGTGCGTCTGCAGAGTGTCGATGCCGATCGCATCCTCTATCGGGTCAACGGCAGTGCCGATCAATTGCGAGCGCAATTGTCGCTGGCGAAGTTGCAGGAACTTCCGGCCGAGGCGCCGGCTCCGGTCGCTGCGCCTCAGCCTGCGGTCGCCGGGGCGCCGCCAGTTGCTGCGCCGACGCCGACACCGGCGGCGCCGTCCTTGCGGTTCCGCTGGTAGGTTTTCTTTCTTATATATAAGCAATGGAGTGTTACATGGCCGATACGCGGCGTTGGTTCTGGCTCGGTGGGGTGCTCCTGCTTTGCGCGTTTGTCTGGTTGCTGCATCCGATACTCACGCCGTTTCTGGTGGCGCTGTTGCTCGCGTATCTGTTCGATCCGCTCGTTGATCGTCTGGAGCGCCTGGGGTTGTCCCGCACCTGGGGTGTGATCACGGTGTTCGCCTTGTTCACCCTGATCGTCACCGCGCTGTTGCTGGTGCTGGTGCCGATGCTCGCCAAGCAATTGCTGCGGCTGTATGAGCTGGCGCCGCAAATGCTCGACTGGTTGCAACACACCGCCGTGCCGTGGGCGCAATCGAAGCTGGGGCTGTCGGACGGCTTCTGGAAGTTCGACAAGGTCAAGGCCGCGATCAGCGAACACATGGGCCAGACCACCGACATCGTCGGTGTAGTGCTGAGTCAGGCGACGGCTTCGAGCCTGGCGCTGATCGGCTGGCTGGCGAATCTGGTGCTGATCCCGGTGGTGAGCTTTTACCTGCTGCGCGACTGGGACGTGATGATGGCCAAGATCCGCGGCCTGTTGCCCCGTGATCGCGAAGAGCGCGTGGTGGCGCTGGCGGGTGAATGCCATGAGGTGCTGGGCGCGTTCGTGCGCGGGCAGTTGCTGGTGATGCTGGCCTTGGGTGTGATCTATGCGGCCGGCCTGATGATTGTCGGGTTGGAACTGGGTCTGTTGATCGGTCTGATAGCAGGGCTGGCGGCGATCGTTCCGTACATGGGGTTCGTGATCGGTATTGGCGCCGCGCTGATTGCCGGGTTGTTCCAGTTCGGTGGCGATCTGTATCCGATGATCGGAATCGTCGCGGTGTTCATGGTCGGTCAGGCGCTGGAAGGCATGGTGCTGACGCCGTTGCTGGTAGGGGACCGGATCGGTCTGCACCCTGTAGCGGTAATCTTCGCGATTCTGGCCGGTGGCGAGCTGTTCGGCTTCACCGGGGTGCTGCTGGCTTTGCCGGTGGCGGCGGTGATCATGGTGCTGGTGCGACACGTTCACGATCTGTACAAGGATTCCGACATCTATAGCGGGGTGGATGAGCCGGAGTTGTAATCGTGACGCGCGGGTTGCCCGGTGGATCACCGGGTTGGCCCGTCTCATGCAGGCCGTGGCGCCAAAGAAACTGTCATAAAACCAGCACGTTAACGCAAACCTTTGATTTTGCTTGGGGTCTGTCGCATTGTGCGCTCCGCTTCACGGGTATAAACTTCGCTCACTTTACACAGAGGCCACTAACGGTTCCTTGGGAACTGTTCAGTCAGCATGAAACCGATTCAGCTGCCCCTAGGTGTGCGTCTGCGTGACGACGCCACCTTCATCAACTACTACCCAGGCGCCAATGCCGCTGCACTCGGCTATGTCGAGCGTCTATGCGAAGCCGACGCCGGCTGGACCGAAAGCCTGATCTATCTGTGGGGCAAGCACGGGGTAGGGCGCACGCATCTGTTGCAGGCCGCGTGCCTGCGCTTCGAGCAGATGGGGGAGCCGGCGGTGTACCTGCCGCTGGCCGAGTTGATGGATCGCGGCATCGAAATTCTCGACAACCTCGAACAGTACGAACTGGTCTGTCTGGATGACTTGCAGGTGATTGCCGGCAAGGCGGACTGGGAAGAGGCGATGTTTCATTTGTTCAACCGTTTGCGCGACAGCGGTCGGCGTCTGCTGATCGCCGCATCCACTTCACCGCGTGAACTGCCGATCAAACTCGCCGACCTGAAATCACGCCTGACCCTGGCGCTGATCTTCCAGATGCGTCCTCTCTCCGATGAAGACAAATTACGTGCCCTGCAATTGCGCGCATCCCGTCGCGGTCTGCACCTGACCGACGAAGTCGGGCATTTTATTTTGACTCGCGGTACCCGCAGCATGAGCGCGCTTTTTGATCTGCTGGAGCAGCTCGATCAGGCTTCTCTGCAGGCTCAGCGCAAGCTGACCATTCCCTTCCTGAAAGAAACTCTGGGCTGGTAAAACCGGGGCTTTCAGCCGGTTTCGGCATATTTCAGGCGCCACAAAACCCGCTTTCCTGTGGGTTGCACAGGCCGCGTCTCGATTCAAATAGGCTTAAGCGCTTAGATGTTAACGAGAAACCGGGAAGTCACAAAAAGATCGATTGAATTTGCAAATGAGG
The DNA here is from genome assembly GCF_022496685.1 of Pseudomonas sp. B707. NCBI lineage: Bacteria > Pseudomonadati > Pseudomonadota > Gammaproteobacteria > Pseudomonadales > Pseudomonadaceae > Pseudomonas > Pseudomonas sp. B707. The sequence goes on from NZ_WTVE01000034.1 coordinate 31,050, forward strand.
CTGATAGCGGGCATAGTCTCGGCTTCTTTACAACTATCAGCCACGGTCGTGCCCATGCTAAAGCGCTTCGCACCCCTCGTGCCTCTCGCACTCGTCACCCTGTTGTTCGGTTGCGCTGCTCATTCACCTGTTAATCAAGAGCAGCAGCAACAGGCTAAAAATTCTGCCACCGCCCAGTCTTCCGTTATTTACCAGGAAGAGCTGGACACCGAAAAAGAACTCGCCGACTTCAACGGCAAGAAGCCTTACCAGCTTCCGGTTCTGGCCGACAGCATCCTCGAACGCGGCATGTCCCTGATCGGCACCCGTTACCGTTTCGGCGGTACCTCTGAAGCCGGTTTCGATTGCAGCGGTTTCATCGGCTACCTGTTCCGCGAAGAAGCCGGCATGAATCTGCCGCGCTCCACCCGCGAAATGATCAACGTTGATGCGCCGCTGGTTTCGCGCAGCAACCTCGAGCCGGGCGACCTGCTGTTCTTCGCCACCAATGGTCGTCGCGGTCGTGTAAGCCACGCCGGGATCTACCTGGGCGACAACCAGTTCATCCATTCCAGCTCTCGTCGCAGCGGCGGTGTTCGCATCGACAGCCTGGGCGACAGCTACTGGAGCAAGACCTTCATCGAAGCCAAACGCGCTTTGGCGAACGCTCCAACCGTGGTTACCGCTCGCAAGTAATCACTCGATTGTCGCCACGCTCGTGGCGGCAAAGCAGCCCTTCTGAGGCAATAGACTTAAACTTTACAAGGTGAAGTTAAAGTCTTACTTGAAGTTTGCCGCGTAGCCGCTAGAATCCTGATCTATATTGATGGCAAACCGCCTGCGTCCCAACGCAGGCGGTTTTGTTTTCTATCGAATCGGCAGTCAAAGCCGCAGCCAGATCAGGATGTTCTGCATATGACGATGTCGGCCCGCTTTGCCTTGATGTTCTTCGCCGCGCTGCTCAGCGCCTGCGCCAGCCGCACTCCGCCGCCTGCGCCGGTGGTTCGTGCTCCGATCGTGTTCGGATCCTCCCAGACCTTTTCACCCGCTGCCGAAGACGTGCTGTTCCGCGCGCTCGGGCTGGTGGGCACGCCTTATCGCTGGGGCGGCAATACGCCGGATTCGGGATTTGATTGCAGCGGTCTGATCGGTTTCGTCTACCGCGATGCCGCCGGCATCAGCCTGCCGCGTTCTACCCGCGAGATGATCGTCATGCAGGCGCCGAATGTCGGCAAGGAAGGGCTGCAGACCGGCGACCTGATTTTCTTCGCCACCAATGGCGGCTCACAGGTCAGCCATGCGGGGATCTACGTCGGGGAAGGGCGCTTCGTTCATGCGCCGGCCACCGGCGGCACGGTGAAGCTGGACAGCCTGTCGAAATCGTATTGGCAGAAAGCCTATCTGAGCGCCAAGCGCGTTCTGCAGCCGGAGCATCTGGCGCACAACCCGTAGTCCAGATACCTAAAAACCCGTGGGAGCTGAATGGCTCCCACGGGTTTTTTAATGCCCGCAATACATTAGCGGGCCGCTGACACCCGCCACACTTTGTTCCCCACGTCATCGGCTACCAGCAATCCACCTTGCTGGTCGATCACTACGCCAACTGGGCGACCCAGCGCGTTCTCGTCCTTGTCGAGGAATCCGGTCAGTACGTCCACTGGTGTTCCGCTCGGCTTGCCAGCGGCAAACGGCACAAAGATCACCTTGTAGCCACTGTGCGGCTTGCGGTTCCACGAGCCGTGCTGGCCGATGAATGCGCCTTCCTTGAACTGTGCCGGCAAGCGATTGCCCTCGGCGAAGGTCAGCCCCAGTGATGCGGTGTGCGGGCCGACGGCGTAGTCCGGAGCGATGGCCTTGGCCACCATGTCCGGCCGCTGGGGTTCCACGCGCACATCAACGTGCTGGCCGTAGTAGCTGAACGGCCAGCCATAGAAACCACCGTCCTTGACCGATGTGATGTAGTCCGGCACCAGATCGCTGCCAATCTCATCGCGTTCGTTGACGGCAGTCCACAGCGCACCGCTTTGCGGCTCCCAGGCCAGGCCGTTGGGGTTGCGGATGCCCGAAGCGAAAATCCGGTGGTTGCCGGTGGCGCGATCCACTTCCCAGATCGCCGCGCGGCCTTCTTCCTGATCGAGGCCGTTTTCGCCGACGTTGCTGTTCGAGCCGACGGTGACGTACAGCTTGCTGCCGTCTTTGCTGGCGATGACGTTTTTGGTCCAGTGATGGTTGAGCGTCCCGCCCGGCAGGTCGACGACCTTGATTGGCTGGCTCTTGATTTCGGTCGCGCCGGGCTCGTAGTTGAAGCGCAGCAGGCGATCGGTATCTGCCACGTACAGATCGTTGCCGACCAGGGTCATGCCGAACGGCGAGTTGAGGTTCTGCAGGAACACCGTGCGGGTCTCGGCCACGCCGTCATGATCGGCATCGCGCAGCAGGGTGATGCGGTTCGGGCTGGGAACGCCAGCACCGGCACGCCCCATGACCTTTTTCATCACCCAGCCACGAATGCCCTTGCTGTCGTCCGGTTTTGGCGGAGCGTTGGTTTCCGCCACCAGCACGTCGCCGTTGGGCAGCACGTACAGCCAGCGCGGGTGATCGAGATTCTCGGCAAAGGCTGCCACCTGCGTACCTGTCGCTGCCGTCGGTTTGGCGCCGGCCGGCCAGCCGATGGCCGGGGCGATGTTCACCGTCGGGATCAGGGTCTTGTTCGGTTCGGGCAGTTTCGGTGACGGGCCGGTGCCGTCAGAGACTTGCAAGCTGGAGGATTCACCACAGGCGGCGAGCCCTCCGGCGATCATGATGACGAAAACGAGCTGGGGCTTGCGCATTGCTGATCTTCCCTATGAATGCATTCCTAAACATAGAGAAGCGCACAAGCCCGATGGTTCAACCCTCAGCCGCGGGCTTCCTTGAACAGCACGGCAATGCCGGGGTGATAGTTGCCGGCTTCGCTGCGCAATTTGCGGTAGGCGTAAGGGAAGTACCAGGCGACGGCGCAGGAGTGTTCCTTTTGCAGGTCGTCGACCATGTCCTGCAGTTCTTCCGGGCTGGCGCTGTGCTGGGCCTTTTGCGGGGCGACGAACAGACAACCGAGTTTCAGGTCGCTGGCGTAGCTGATGCGCTTGGCGTCGCTGGTGATATCCGCCAGGGCCTGCGTCAGATTCAGGCTGGTGACGCGTGGCCAGCGTTGGGTGGCCTGAATGAAGGCGCGATCCTCGGCGCTAGCGATAAACAGGTCGGCGCGGGCATTGCGCTCGCCTTCTTCGTTTTGTTTGCGGGTGGCGGTGTCGCGCAGGGTGACCAGTTCGGCCATCCAGGCAGCGGCCGAAAGCAGGCCGAGGTTGGCTTTTTCGTCGTGCCAATAAGGTGTGTCATTGTCGCCGCGCACGGCGTTGTAGCGGTCGATACAGTCAAACCAGCGTTCCAGCACCGGGCGCAGGAATTCCAGCCGCGGATTGCTGATGATCATGCCTTGCATGGTGCTCTCCCTTGTTATTGTGATGTGCTCTCTGCAGTCAAAAAGCATGGCTCTTTGATATCACTGCTGGCAGTGTGGCACAAGATTGGCGTCAGTTAATTGATCGGCGGCAGTTATTCGCCGCACAAGCCCCTCTTCAATTGACGCTCCACCCCCAACCCTCTAACCTTCGCGGCTTGTTTCAGGTGCTCTGTGGCGCATGTCGACAGAGTGAAACAGGGAAGCCGGTGAGGCGGGTCTTCAAGCGATGAACCCTCACGATCCCGGCGCTGCCCCCGCAACGGTAAATGAGTAAAAGCTGCGTCTGATGCCACTGCGTAAAAGCGGGAAGGCGCGCAGCCAGGCACCAGCCGCTCATGAGCCCGGAGACCGGCCTGATCCATCCAGCGGCATCACGGTGGGCGATGCCAGGCTTGTTGCCGTCTATTCTTGTGCCTGCCCGCCGTTATCCAGCCTCAACGGAGAGCTCCCCCATGACTGATTCCCCCGAACGCGACGAGCGCCACCTGGCGCGCATGCAGCGCAAAAAAGCCGTGATCGACGAGCGCATCGCCAATTCGCCAGACGAATGCGGTCTGGTGCTGGTGCTGACCGGCAACGGCAAAGGCAAAAGCAGCTCGGCATTCGGCATGCTCGCGCGCGCCATGGGCCACGGCATGCAGTGCGGCGTGGTGCAGTTCATCAAGGGGCGCAACAGCACCGGCGAAGAACTGTTCTTCCGCCGCTTCCCCGAGCAAGTGCGTTTTCATGTGATGGGCGAGGGCTTCACCTGGGAAACCCAGGACCGCCAGCGCGACATCGCCGCCGCCGAAGCGGCCTGGGAAGTCTCCCGCGAACTGCTGCGTGATCCGTCGATCGGTCTGGTGGTGCTCGATGAACTGAACATCGCCCTCAAGCACGGTTACCTCGATCTGGATCAGGTGCTCAGCGATCTGCAAGCGCGTCCGCCGATGCAGCACGTGATCGTCACCGGCCGCGCTGCCAAGCCGGAAATGATCGAGATGGGCGACACCGTCACCGAAATGGGCATGATCAAGCACGCCTTCCAGGCCGGCATCAAAGCGCAGAAAGGCGTCGAACTTTGAATCAACCACGTCACTGCCCGGCGGTACTGATCGCCGCACCGGCCTCCGGCCAGGGCAAGACCACCGTCACCGCCGCGCTGGCCCGTCTGCATCGCAATCAGGGGCGCAAGGTTCGCGTATTCAAATGCGGCCCGGACTTTCTCGACCCGATGATCCTTGAGCGCGCCAGCGGTGCGCCGGTCTATCAACTGGACATGTGGATGGTCGGCGAGCAGGAAAGTCGTCGCCTGTTGTGGGAAGCCGCCGCTGAAGCCGATCTGATTCTGATCGAAGGCGTGATGGGCCTGTTCGACGGCACGCCGTCGAGCGCCGATCTGGCGCGGCATTTCGGCGTTCCGGTACTTGGCGTGATTGACGGCACGGCCATGGCCCAGACCTTCGGCGCACTGGCGCTAGGCCTGGCGCGCTATCAGCCGGATCTGCCGTTCGCCGGCGTGCTGGCCAATCGTGTCGGCACGGTGCGCCATGCGCAGTTGCTGGAAGGTAGCCTCACTGAAGGCCTGCGCTGGTACGGCGCGTTGTCCCGGGAAACCGGGATCGAACTGCCGAGCCGTCATCTGGGGCTGGTGCAGGCCAGCGAACTCAATGACCTCGATGTGCGCCTCGACGCCGCCGCCGAAGCGCTGGCCGGCACTTGCGAGGTAGCGCTGCCACCCGCCGTGGAGTTCGCCGCGCCAGCAATCGTTGAGACAGAAAAACTACTAGAAGGCGTACGAATTGCCGTCGCCCGCGACGAAGCCTTCGCTTTTACCTACGGCGCCAGTCTCGATCTGCTGCGGGCGATGGGTGCCGAGTTGAGTTTCTTCTCGCCGATCCGCGATACGCAATTGCCCGATGCCGACAGCTTGTACCTGCCCGGCGGATATCCGGAATTGCACCACGTTGCCTTGTCGCAGAACGCCGACATGCTCGAAGCGATCCGCGCGCATCACGCCGCTGGCAAACCGCTGCTTGCCGAATGTGGCGGCATGCTCTACCTGCTCGACTCACTGACCGATGTCGAAGGCACCCGCGCTGATTTGGTCGGCTTGTTGAGTGGCGACGCCGTGATGCAAAAGCGCCTCGCCGCACTGGCGCTGCAAGAGGTCGACCTGCCGGAAGGCATGCTGCGCGGCCACACCTATCACCATTCCCTGACCACCACCGAACTGACGCCGATTGCCCGTGGCCACAGCCCCAACGGCGGGCGCGGTGCCGAAGCGGTGTATCGGCAAGGACGGATGACCGCGTCGTACGTGCATTTTTACTTCCCGTCGAATCCGTCGGCGATTGCCGCACTGTTGGTGCCATGACCGACAACGCCTTCACTGACGCCGAGCGCGAAGCGGTCTACCGCGCCATCGCCGAACGCCGCGACATGCGCCACTTCAGCGGCGGCACGGTCGAGCCTGAACTGTTGCGCCGTTTGCTTGAAGCCGCGCATCAGGCGCCGAGTGTCGGCCTGATGCAGCCGTGGCGCTTCATCCGTATCAGCGACCGCGCGCTACGTGGCCAGATCCAGAACCTTGTTGAAGAGGAGCGCGTGCGCACCGCCGAAGCCCTCGGCGAGCGCAGTGACGAATTCATGAAGCTCAAGGTCGAAGGCATCAACGACTGCGCCGAAGTGTTGGTCGCGGCGTTGATGGACGATCGCGAGCGGCATATTTTCGGTCGTCGCACGCTGCCGGAAATGGACATGGCGTCGTTGTCCTGCGCAATCCAGAATCTCTGGCTCGCCGCGCGTGCCGAAGGCCTGGGCATGGGCTGGGTGTCGCTGTTCGAGCCACAGGCGCTGGCCGATCTGCTGAAACTGCCGGCCGGGGCCAAGCCGCTGGCGGTGCTTTGCCTGGGGCCGGTCAAGGAATTCTATCCGGCGCCGATGCTGGTACTCGAAGGGTGGGCGCAGGCGCGTCCGCTCAATGAGCTGCTGTATGAAAATTTTTGGGGAGTGAGTCAATGAGTGTGGCGTTGTTGAGTGTCGCCGCGGTTGCGCTGGATGCGCTGCTGGGTGAACCGAAACGCTGGCATCCGCTGGTGGCGTTCGGCAATTTCGCCGGGCGCATCGAGCAACGCTTCAATAGCGCTGGTCGTGGTTGGCGCAGCCATGGTGTCACCGCGTGGGTGATCGCGGTGTTGCCGCTGACCCTGCTGGTCACGGCGTTTTCCTGGGCGCCGTATGTGGGCTGGGTCGTCGAGATTCTTGCGCTGTATTGCGCCCTCGGCATGCGCAGCCTGGGTGAGCACGTCGAGCCGGTGGCCAAGGCTTTGCGCGCCGATGATCTGGAGGAGGCGCGCAAGCGTGTGGGTTATCTGGTCAGCCGTCAGACCGATGAGCTGGACAGCACCGCCGTCGCCCGCGCCGCCACTGAATCGGTGCTGGAGAACGGCAGCGATGCGGTGTTCGCCGCGCTGTTCTGGTTTGCCGTGGCCGGTGCGCCGGGCGTGGTGCTCTATCGTCTGAGCAATACGCTCGACGCGATGTGGGGCTATCGCAACGAACGCTTCGAGCGTTTCGGCTGGGCAGCGGCAAAAATCGACGACGTCCTCAACTACATTCCTGCACGGCTGGTGGCGTTGACCTACGCCTTGCTGGGCAAGACCCGACAGGCGTTGAAATGCTGGCGCACCCAGGCGCCGAAATGGGACAGCCCGAACGCCGGCCCGGTGATGGCCGCCGGGGCGGGTGCCTTGGGCGTCGAGCTGGGCGGTCCGGCGATTTACCACGGCGAGCTGCACGAGCGTCCGCAACTGGGCGAGGGCGTGCAGGCGGATGCCGATTCCATTGATCGCGGCTGGCAATTGGTCCAGCGCGGGGTATGGTTATGGCTGCTGATTCTCTGCGTGGGGGCTGAATTCTATGCTTGAGCACGGTGGCCGGTTGCGCAGGGCGGCGCTCGAATACGGCATCGCGGAAGAAGACTGGCTCGACCTGTCCACGGGTCTTGCGCCGTGGCCGTTTCCGGTCCCGGAGATTCCGCTGCGGGCGTGGGCGCGCCTGCCGGAAAACGATGACGGTCTGGAGCAGGCCGCCTGCGATTATTACGGTGCCAGCCAAGTGCTGCCGGTGGCCGGTTCGCAGATGGCCATTCAACTGCTGCCGCGATTGCGCCGCGCCGGTAAGGTCGGTGTGCTCTCACCGTGTTACGCCGAGCATGCCGAAGCCTGGCGGCGCAGCGGCTATATCGTGCGTGAGGTGCTGGAGCAGGAAGTCGATTTCTTTCTCGACAGCCTCGACGTGCTGGTGGTGGTCAATCCGAACAATCCAACAGGCCTGAACCTGACCCCGGCGCGTCTGCTCGACTGGCACGCGCGGCTGGCCCAGCGCGGCGGCTGGCTGGTGGTCGATGAAGCGTTCATGGACAACACGCCGCAGTTGAGCCTTGCCCCGCATGCGCATCAAGTGGGGTTGATCGTGCTGCGTTCGTTCGGCAAGTTTTTCGGTCTGGCCGGTGTGCGGCTGGGGTTCGTGCTGGCCGAGCGCAAGTTGCTCAGGTTGCTGGCCGAACAGGTCGGGCCCTGGGCAGTCAGCGGGCCGACCCGGGTACTCGGCCAGGCCTGTCTGCGCGACACCGAAGGCCATACCCGCCAGCGCATCCGCAGCGACGAGGCCAGCGAACGGCTGGCTGCGCTGCTTGAGCGGCACGGCTTCAAACCGCAGGGCGGCTGCGCGCTGTTTCAGTGGCTGATCACCGAACAGGCCGCCGCGCTGCACGAATTCATGGCCCGCCGCGGCATTCTTCTGCGCCTGTTCGCGCACAACAGCAGCCTGCGTTTCGGGCTGCCCGCCGATGCCGCCGACGAGGCGCGCCTTGAGCAAGCCCTGCAAGCATTCGCCAAGCATTGCTCCATGGAAAAACCAGCATGACCACATTAATGGTGCAGGGCACTACCTCCGACGCCGGCAAAAGCACGCTGGTGACGGCGCTCTGCCGCTGGGCCACCCGCCAGGGCGTTGCCGTGGTGCCGTTCAAGCCGCAGAACATGGCGCTCAACAGCGCGGTGACTGCCGACGGCGGCGAGATCGGTCGCGCGCAAGCGGTGCAGGCCCAGGCGGCGTTTCTCGAACCGCACACCGACATGAATCCGGTGCTGCTCAAGCCCAACAGCGACACCGGCGCCCAGGTCATCATCCACGGCCGCGCGGTCACCAGCATGAACGCCGTCGCCTATCACGACTACAAAGCCATCGCCATGCAGGCCGTGCTCGCTTCCCACGAGCGCTTGAGCGCCGCCTATCCGCTGGTGATGGTCGAAGGTGCGGGCTCGCCAGCCGAGATCAATCTGCGTGCCGGCGACATCGCCAACATGGGCTTCGCCGAAGCGGTGGATTGTCCGGTGCTGCTGATCGCCGATATCAATCGTGGCGGGGTGTTTGCCCATCTGGTGGGCACGCTGGAACTGCTGTCGCCGAGCGAACAGGCGCGGGTCAAAGGCTTCATCATCAACCGTTTTCGCGGCGACATCGCCTTGCTGCAACCGGGCCTCGACTGGCTGGAACAGCGCACCGGCAAACCGGTGGTGGGCGTGCTGCCGTACGTGATGGACCTGCATCTGGAAGCCGAGGACGGCATCGACCAGCGCCAGACCGATAAGGCCGAGCAAGTCCTGAAAGTGGTGGTGCCGGTGCTGCCGCGCATCAGCAACCACACCGATTTCGATCCGCTGCGTCTGCATCCACAGGTGGATCTGCAATTCGTAGGGCCCGGACAAACAATTCCACCCGCCGACCTGATCATCCTGCCGGGCTCGAAAAGCGTGCGCAGTGACCTGGCGTATCTGCGCGCCAATGGTTGGGAATCGGCCATCCGCCGTCACCTTCGTTACGGCGGCAAGCTGTTGGGGATCTGCGGCGGTCTGCAAATGCTCGGCGAGCAGGTGCACGATCCGCTGGGCCTTGAAGGCGCGCCAGGTTCCAGCGCCGGTCTGGGGCTGCTGGCGTTTGAAACGCAGCTCGAAGCCGAGAAGCAATTGCGCAACGTGCGCGGGCGTCTGGCGCTGGAAGATGCCGAGGTCAGCGGTTATGAAATTCATGCCGGCGTGACGACAGGAACTGCGTTGGAAAATGCTGCTGTGCATCTGGACGACGGTCGTTGCGACGGCGCGCAAAGTCTCGACGGGCAGATTTTCGGCACCTACCTGCATGGCCTGTTCGAATCGCCGGCGGCCAGTGCGGCGCTGTTGCGCTGGGCCGGCCTGAACGATGTACAGGAAGTGGATTACCACGGCCTGCGCGAACGCGATATCGAGCGGCTGGCGGATCTGGTGGAGAAGCACCTGGATACCGGGCTGTTACGTGAACTCTGTGGAATCTCCCCATGCTCCAGTTGATCCTCGGCGGCGCCCGCTCCGGCAAAAGTCGCCTCGCCGAAAAACTCGCCACTGACAGCGCGCTGGCCGTGACATACATCGCTACCAGCCAGCCGCTGGATGGCGAGATGAATGAGCGTGTCGCTCATCATCGCGCCCGCCGTCCCGCTGAATGGGGGCTGATCGAAGAACCGCTGGAACTGGCCCGTGTCCTGCGCGAAACCGCCAGTGCCGAGCGTTGCCTGCTGGTGGATTGCCTGACGCTGTGGCTGACCAATCTGCTGATGCTCGACGACGCCGAACGCCTCGCCGCCGAACGCGAAGCCCTGCTCGAATGCCTGGCGTCGCTGCCGGGTGAAATCATTTTTGTCAGCAACGAGACCGGAATGGGTGTCGTGCCGCTGGGCGAATTGACTCGCCGCTACGTCGATGAAGCCGGTTGGCTGCATCAAGCTCTGGCCGAGCGTTGTCAGCGAGTCGTCCTGACGGTCGCCGGCCTGCCTCTGACTCTGAAAGGACCTGCGTTATGACCCAAGCCTGGTGGCTGAACCCGTGCAAACCGGTGGATACGGACGCCGTTGAAAACGCGGCGGCGCGTCAGCAGCAATTGACCAAACCCGCCGGCTCGCTCGGTCAGCTTGAATCGGTGGCGGTGCAACTGGCCGGATTGCAGGGCCAGGTCAAACCGACACTCGATCAGGTCTGGATTTCGATTTTTGCCGGTGACCACGGTGTTGTCGCCGAAGGGGTTTCCGCATTTCCGCAGGAGGTCACCGGGCAGATGCTGCTGAATTTCGTCAGCGGCGGCGCGGCGATCAGCGTGCTGGCGCGGCAACTTGGCGCGCAGCTGGAAGTGGTGGATCTGGGCACAGTGACCCCGTCGCTGAATCTTCCGGGCGTGCGTCACCTGAACATCGGCCCGGGCACGGCGAATTTCGCCAAGGGCGCGGCGATGACTCGGGCCCAGGGTGAACTCGCCTTGCAGGGCGGCCGTGACAGCGTGCTGCGCGCGAAGGCTGCTGGTGCGCAATTGTTCATCGGCGGTGAAATGGGCATCGGCAACACCACTGCCGCCAGTGCGCTGGCCTGTGCGCTGCTCGATTGCCCGGTGGCGCATTTGACCGGTCCTGGCACCGGGCTGAATGCCGAAGGCGTCAGCCACAAGGCGCAGGTGATCGAGCGCGCGCTGGCGCTGCATGCGGCACGGCGCGGTGATGCACTGCAGACTCTGTTCAATCTCGGCGGCTTCGAGATTGCGGCTTTGGTCGGCGCGTATCTGGCCTGTGCGCAGGAAGGTGTGGCGGTTTTGGTGGACGGTTTTATCTGCACGGTCGCCGCGCTGGTGGCGGTGCGCCTGAATCCGGCGTGCCGTGAGTGGCTGCTGTTCGGACATCGCGGGGCCGAACCGGGTCATCGTCATGTACTGGAAACCCTTGGCGCTGAACCGCTTTTGGAACTGGGTCTGCGTCTGGGCGAGGGCAGTGGTGCGGCGCTGGCGGTGCCGTTGCTGCGTCTGGCCTGTGACCTGCACGGGCAGATGGCGACCTTCGCCGAAGCTGCGGTGGCGGATCGTCCGGCATGACCTTGCGTCTGGATCTGCTGCGCCACGGTGAAACCGAACTCGGCGGCGGCCTGCGCGGCAGCCTCGACGATGCATTGACCGAAAAAGGCTGGGCGCAGATGCGCGAGGCGGTGAACGGGCAGGGGCCGTGGGATCGGCTGGTCAGTTCGCCGTTGCAGCGTTGCGCGCGGTTTGCTGAAGAGTTGAGCGCGCAACGGGATCTGCCGGTGTCTCTGGACAAGAATCTGCAAGAACTGCATTTCGGTGCCTGGGAAGGGCAGAGCGCGGCGGCGCTGATGCAGACTGATGCCGAAGCGCTCGGGCTGTTCTGGGCTGATCCCTATGTTTTTACCCCGCCGCAGGGGGAGCCGGTCAGCGATTTTTCTGCGCGGGTGATGGCGGCGGTGATGCGACTGCATGCGTCGCACGCGGGCGAGCGGGTGTTGTTGGTCAGCCACGGCGGCGTCATGCGTCTGTTGCTGGCGCGGGCCCGTGGTTTGCCCCGTGAACAACTGCTCAATGTCGAAGTCGGCCACGGCGCGCTGTTTTCGCTGATCGTCGAGGCCGACGGTTCGCTCAGGGAAGTGTGCTGAGATGCTGCCCCTGTGGATTGCCCTGCAATTTCTCAGCAGCCTGCCGATTCGTCTGCCGGGCATGCCGACGCCCGAACAACTTGGCCGGTCGCTGCTGTTTTATCCGCTGGTGGGCTTGCTGTTCGGCGTGATTCTGTGGGCGCTGAACATTGCGTTGGCGGGCGCGCCATTGCTGTTGCACGCGGCGCTGTTGCTGGCGGTGTGGGTGCTGCTCAGCGGCGCGTTGCACCTTGATGGCCTGGCGGACAGCGCCGATGCATGGCTCGGCGGTTTCGGTGATCGCGAGCGCACGCTGACGATCATGAAGGATCCGCGCAGCGGGCCGATCGCGGTGGTGACGCTGGTGCTGGTGTTGCTGCTCAAGTTCGCCGCGTTGCTGGCCTTGATCGAACAACAGCAGGGCATGGCGTTGATCATCGTGCCGCTGATCGGGCGTGCGGCGCTGCTCGGACTGTTCCTCACCACGACTTATGTGCGGGCCGGTGGATTGGGACAGGCGCTGGCCGATCATCTGCCGCGCAAGACGGGTTGGCAGGTGCTGGCGGTGAGTGCAGCGGTATGCGTGGTGATCGCCGGGTTCAGCGCCTTCGTGGCGTTGCTGCTGGCGGTCGTCGTGTTCATCTGGCTGCGGCATTTGATGCTGCGGCGATTGGGCGGAACCACCGGTGATACGGCCGGTGCGTTGCTGGAATTGCTGGAGATGTCAGTGCTGGTCGGGCTGGCCTTGTTTTGATAAGTAACTTTGATCTGTAACTTGATTTAACACAGTCGCGGGTATATACACGCATCATGCTTCCTTCTCAGTGTTTGTGCACCAACCTGCGTCGCGCCGCGCGTGGCGTCAGCAGGCATTACGACGGCGCTCTCGACGGCTTCGGGATCAACGTTGCCCAGTATTCTTTGCTGTGCAACCTGCAGCGGCTGGATCAGCCGAGCATTTCCGAACTGGCCGAAGCGATGGGCCTGGATCGCAGCACCCTCGGGCGCAATTTGCGGGTGCTGGAAGGCGAGGGCCTGGTGGCGCTGGCCGAGGGCGAGGACATGCGCAACCGCATCGTCCGGCTCACCGAAACCGGTGCACAACGCCTGGCAGCAGCCCTGCCGGCCTGGGAAGCGGCGCAACAGCGGTTGATCGACCGGCTGGGTGCCGAGAAGCGTGAAACCTTGCTGCGGCTATTGGATGAACTGGCCTGAGGGCCGGTTTTTTCCGAATCTAAGCGGGTATATACCCGCGACTGGAGAATAACAATGAGTTCGATGTGGCGTACGTGCGGTTGGGTGTTGCTGGGGAGTGCGCTGATTCTGGCGTTGTCGTTGGGCGTGCGGCACGGTTTCGGGCTGTTTCTGTCGCCGATGAGTGCCCAGTTCGGCTGGGGCCGTGAAGTGTTCGCCTTTGCCATCGCCTTGCAGAATCTGATCTGGGGCCTGGCGCAACCGTTCACCGGCGCACTGGCCGACCGCTTCGGCGCGGCAAAAGTGGTGCTGATCGGCGGTGTGCTCTACGCCTTGGGCCTGGTGTTTATGGGGCTGTCGGAAACGGCGTTGGGTCTGTCCCTGAGCGCCGGTTTGCTGATCGGCATCGGTCTGTCCGGCACCTCGTTCTCGGTCATCCTCGGCGTGGTCGGCCGCGCTGTGCCGCCGGAGAAACGCAGCATGGGCATGGGCATCGCCAGTGCTGCCGGTTCTTTCGGCCAGTTCGCCATGCTGCCGGGTACCCTCGGGCTGATCGGCTGGCTCGGCTGGTCGGCGGCGTTGCTGGTGCTGGGCTTGCTGGTGGCGCTGATCGTGCCGCTGGTGAGCATGCTCAAGGACAAGCCGCTGCCGGTGCTCGGCCATGAACAAACCCTGTCCGAAGCCCTGCGCGAGGCGTGTTCGCACTCCGGGTTCTGGCTGCTTGCGTTCGGCTTCTTCGTCTGCGGATTTCAGGTGGTGTTCATCGGCGTGCACTTGCCTGCGTATCTGGTCGATCAGCATCTGCCGGTGAGTGTCGGCACCACCGTGCTGGCGTTGATCGGTCTGTTCAACATCTTCGGTACTTACACCGCCGGTTGGCTCGGTGGGCGCATGTCTAAACCGCGTCTGCTGACCGGACTTTATCTGCTGCGCGCCGTGGTGATCGTGCTGTTCCTGTGGCTGCCGGTGACGACGACCTCGGCCTATCTCTTCGGCATGGCCATGGGCTTCCTGTGGCTGTCGACGGTGCCGTTGACCAACGGTACGGTGGCAACCTTGTTTGGCGTGCGAAACCTGTCCATGCTCGGCGGTATCGTGTTCCTGTTCCATCAGTTGGGGTCGTTCCTCGGTGGCTGGCTGGGCGGGGTGGTGTATGACCGGACCGGGAGTTATGACTTGATCTGGCAAGTAGCGATTCTTTTGAGCCTGTTGGCGGCAGCGCTGAACTGGCCGGTGCGCGAGCGTCCGGTCGAGCGCCTGCAACCGCGTGCGAGCGCTGCATGAACCGTTTCTGGCCGCAGATCGTCGTCACCGCACTCGGCGCCGCGTTGCTGGCGCTGGTGTGGTGGGGCTGGCATCAGGGCGGGCTGGCGCTGATGCAGTTGGGCATGGGTGCTTGCTAGACCGGCGGGAGGGCGAGTAACGTCGAGGTCTGACGATTGCTCAAGGATGCCCGACATGCTCAAGCGCTGGTGTGCTGTTCCCGCGTTGCTGATGGCGTTGACCGGACTGGCCCAGGCCGCGGACTGTCCGGATCTGTTGCGAGGTTCGTTGCCTAAGTTGCGGGCCAAGGAATCCATCGACCTGTGTCAGCGCTACGCCGACAAACCGCTGGTGGTGATCAATACGGCCAGCTTCTGTGGTTTCGCGCCGCAGTTCGAGGGCCTGGAAGCGCTCAATCAGCGCTACAAGGCCCAAGGCCTGGAAATGCTCGGCGTGCCCTCCAATGACTTCAAGCAGGAGTCCAAGGACAGCGCCGAGACCGCCAAGGTCTGCTACGCCAACTACGGCGTGACGTTTACCATGACCGAGCCACAGAAGGTCCGGGGTGACGATGCGACTCACCTGTTCCAGGTGCTGGCTAAACAGAGCAGCGCACCGAAGTGGAATTTCTACAAATACGTCATCGACCGCCAGGGCAAGGTGATCGCCAATTTCTCCAGCCTGACCAAACCGGATGATCCGGAATTTCTCGCAGCCATCGAGAAAGCCATTGCCTCCCAGCCGCTGAAACCCTGATCGACGCCCATCAAAAAGCCCCGCCTCTGTGAAGAGAGCGGGGCTTTTTAATGGGCGAGGCCTCAAATGGTAAGGAGCTCAGCCTCGCCGTACAGCATCAGAAGCGGTAGGTTGCGCCGACACCGAAGCCATTTGCCGAGTTTTCATACTGGGAGTTGTAGGTCTGGCCGCGATCGTTTTCGTTGCGGATGTTGACCTTCTCTTCCTTCAGGTACGAGTAGGCAACGTCGATGGTCAGGTCTTCGGTCGGGCTCCAGCCGGCACCGATGCTGAAGATGGTCCGGTCGCCGGTCGGGATGCGTGGCGAACGGTCGACGTTGTTGGTCGGCGACTGGTCGAACGTCAGACCGGTACGCAGTACCCATTCCTTATTCAGCTGGTAGGACGTACCGATGGCGTAAGCCCAGGTGTCATGCCAGTTCTGTTCTTCGGTAATTTCGCCGAACTGGCCAGCCAGCAGCGGCTGTACACCGGAGTTCTTGACGGTGATCTTTTCCAGCTGGCTCCAGCGGGTCCAGGTGGTACCGGCGTAGACGTTCCAGCGATCGTTGATCGCCTGAGTGACCGAGAGGTCCACGGATTCTGGCGTGGTGATCTTCAGCGAAGCGTCGTACTTCTGGTTGGCACCCAGACCGACTGCCGCCAGTGCGCCGTAGTTGACCTTGGTGTTGCCTTCGAGCTTGTAGTCGACTTTCGAGTGGTAAGTCAGACCCAGGCGAGTGGTATCGGTAGCTTGTACCAGCACGCCGATGTTGTAGCCCAGCGCGGTGTCGTCACCCTTGATCTTGACCTTGCCGTCCGGCAGTGCCTGGGTAATCGACAGGTTGGATTCCAGCGACCCGTCGATGCGGTTGATGGTCGGGCCGAAACCGATCGACACGACATCGTTGAACTTGTAGCTGATCGTTGGCTGGAAGGTGATGATCTTGACTTCTGACTTGCTGCCGAAGTAACGGCCGGCGAAGCCGTTTTCATAGTCGGTGATCAGGCCGAAGGGTACGTACACACCCAGGCCGAATGCCCAATGCTCGTCGATCGGCTTGACGTAGTAGCCCATAGGTACGGAGGTGAAGGGCACCATATCGCCTTTGTTGCTGCCGCCGTTAGGGCTGGAGCTGCCATCGCTGATATCGGTTTTTGCGTCGAGGAATGCAACACCGCCAGTGACTTGTTCGCGCGTGATGCGCGACATGCCGGCAGGGTTGCCGTAAACAGTGCTTGCGTCGTCGGCAGAAGAAGATCGCCCGGCGTACCCAGTCCCCATCCCGCTGATGCTGTGTTCGTTGATGGCAAAGCCAGCTGCGAAGATCTGGGTGGATGCCACGGTTACGGCAAGGCTAAGGGTGGTTTTGAGCATGACTTTTTTCATTATTAGAACTCCTGGTGATCACCGGGGCGAAAATTACCAACATTTTCGTCCCAGCGCTATAGTCCGTATGCCTTGAGTTAGAGCGGTTTTGTAGGACAATCCGACCAGATTCGCGACCCGTTGGGCGATGTTGTGAAACCGGCGGGTCAGCAAGCGACCTGATTCAGCGGTGAAACACAGGTTTGCCAGGCGCAGGTGAAATCGCGCAGACGACCTTGAGGCTGGAAGGTCTGACGCCAGATGCGCGCCATGCCCAGCAGATCGTCCGGCTCGGGGAGGATGGGGTTTTGTTCTTCCACCAGAAGCCATGCAATGGCCGTGGCGTAACGCAGGTTGACCGTCAGTTCGAGGTGCGGCCCGCTGAGAAATGCATGTTGGCTGGCGAGGCCGCGAACCAGGCTGGCGCGTTCCGGGTCCAGCGCCAGGTAATGATCCCAGAGGGCCTGGTGACGGTGTTCGGCAATCCGGTACAGGCCGTGGCCACGGCGGTCATGCAGGGCGGAACCGAGGGCGGACTGGCTGGCAGCAATGCCCAGCAGAAGGGATTCGGCAGTTGCGCAGTGGCGTCCCAGGTAGATCAGCGTGGGACGGATCACGTAGCGGCACAGTTCGCTGGCAGCGATACCCATAAAACCCTCGGATCTTGTTATCGGGCGGCGAGACCTGAAGGGGAGCTTGGCAGCTGTGGATCGACTCAGGCTCGCCGGAAGCGGATCACGCCGCTTGAGTTGAAGTGTAGTGTCATATTCGCGACGTAAAGGCCTGTTTTTAAAATATTTCCGGCGAGGCGTTATAACCGTTATATCGGTTAGTGATTAGGCAGAAAGTGACAGAAGTGAAACATCGGGCAATAAAAAGCCCCGCGTTCTCAGCGGGGCTTTTGCTTTTGCAGCCATTTCGGCCTCTCAGGCGATCAATGCCTGACGGGTGCGATCAATCACGGCCTGCAGCGGTTCGGCGCTGGAGTATTGATCGGGGTACAGACGCTCGCTGTGGCGGGCGATCCCGTGTTCATTGACCACGGTGAAGCTGAAGCAGCCTTTGCGAGCGGCCATGATCAGGCAGTTCATTGGGGCAAAAGCGTTGGTTAGGGTGCGAATGGCATCCTGAGTCTGGATTTGAGTCGACATAGTTATTAGGTGTTCCTACAAATGACACGGATAAGAACCGTGCAACGTTAAAACGTTCCAGTAACGTCAACCACCATTGGTCGAGCGAAGAACCCGACTGGAACAAGGCAGCCAGTTCGAGCGCTATAAAAGTTGGCGCGCTTGGGCTGGCAGGTAGGTACTTAGGAGGACAGGCAACACATCGAGGGCAGAGGTTCTGGGCCCTTGGTGAAGATCCTGATCAATTTGCAGGTTGGTTCGGTCAGAGTAAGTGGTCTTCGCAACACTCTTTGCATTCGATTCAAAGACTGTGTCGTCGCAAGATTTACCTGGAAACCATCGAGGGGTCGATCCCGCTTTTTTCAGTGAAGGTCTATGTAAGAGAAACTTGACTGTGGGGGTTTGTTCGACCGGAATTGACTTTCAGCTTGGTACTAACGCCGCGGATACTAACGGAACGGTCTGAAGAAGGCAAACCCGGTCATCAAAAAAATTCCCGGGCGCGGTGCCCGAACTCCGCGCCTGCCCCGATCTGGCTTGCTAAACGACCGTCGGTCGCCACTACCCGACAGATGCGAACGCTCGGCGCAGGCGCTTATCCCCAGTCCGAATGCCAAAACGACCCGAAAAGGCGCATCGATATAACCGCGTAACAGGTACTTGTGCACATTAGTTGCGCGGACTGTAACGGCGCTGTCACAACGATCCTGACCCTGATGGCTGCCTGCATCGAAAGTTTAAGTCAATGAAAAACATCGCTTTTTTTAACTGGTGAAAAAATCGTCAGTTTGACTGCGAGCCCCATTCCACAAGGCTTTGCGGCGACTGGAGGGCGGTTGTCCACTGAGTTATCCACAGCTTCTGTGGATTGTCCCGAGCGCTTGCTCTAGCACGGGCGTGCCGGGTTTTTTTCGACTTTACCTGTGCGAAAAAAAGAGTAGAGTGGCGCGCCTTCCGATCTGTCCCACAGTGCTTTATGAAGTTTCGTTCAGCTCCAGAATCTGTTACCTCCCAACCCCTTCGTGTTACCGCTCCCAAGCGATTTTCCGTGCGCGTGGCCGAATGGCTGCTGGACAGCCCGCGCCTGGGCGATAGCCAGAATGCCAAGCACCTCGCCGGCCGCCTGCTCAAGCAACCGGCCCGGGAAGGGGTGGTCGCCGCGCAAAGTCGCCTCGGCCAGTTGATGTGCCGCGAGTGCGGCAATGCCCGGGATCGCCGGATCGGCCAGGACCTGTTGCGTCAGGCCGCCCGCGCCGGTGACCGCCGCGCGCAACAGGAACTCGGCCTGATCGAAGACTGAGCTGTCCAAGACCAGACGCCTTGGTTAACCTTCAGGCTTTATCGGATCGGCGGGAATCACTATGGCGATGGACTTGACCAGCATCCTGCTGGGGCTGGCAGGCGCGGCCGTGCCGCTGCTGGCGCTGGCCTGGCAACTGCAACGCCGGGCCAGTCAGAACCAGTCTGAAGTCGCCTTGCTCGAAGAGCGGCTGGCCATGGCACAAATGGCCCAAGACGGCCTCACTGCTCAACTTGAAGCCTGCCGCGATGAAATCGCCGATCTCGGCCAGGCCAACGCCTCCAAACAAGCTGATCTCGCGGCCGTGCGCCGGGAAGTCGAGCTGTTGCAGATCGAGCGCGATGATGCCCGTGACGCTGCCCATGCCTGGAACCTCGAACGCGCCAACAAAGAAGCCGAGTTACGGCGCCTGGACGCCCAAGCGGCTTCGCTGAATGCCGAATTGCGCGAGCAACAGGAAAGCCATCAACAACGCCTGGATGACCTGCAAGGTTCCCGTGACGAGCTGCGCGCACAGTTCGCCGAACTGGCCGGCAAGATCTTCGATGAGCGCGAACAACGCTTCGCCGAAACCAGCCAGCAGCGCCTCGGCCAATTGCTTGATCCTTTGAAGGAACGCATCCAGTCGTTCGAAAAACGCGTCGAGGAAAGCTATCAGGCCGAAGCCCGCGAGCGTTTTTCGCTGGCCAAGGAGCTGGAGCGTTTGCAGCAACTGAACCTGCGCCTCAGCGACGAAGCGACCAACCTGACCCGCGCCCTGAAGGGCCAGAAGACTCAGGGCAACTGGGGCGAGCTGATTCTCGAGCGTGTGCTTGAGCATGCCGGGCTGGAGAAGGGCCGCGAGTACCAGACCCAGGTCAATCTCAAGGGCCCGGACGGCGAGCGTTTCCAGCCGGACGTGATCATTTATCTGCCGGGCGACAAGCAGGTGGTGGTCGACTCCAAGGTGAGCCTCACCGCGTATCAGCAATACGTCGCGGCGGACGACGATGCCATCGGCCAGATCGCCATGAAGCAGCACGTGCTGTCCTTGCGCAGCCACGTCAAAGGCCTGGCCGGCAAGGATTACAAACGTCTGGAAGGTTTGCACAGTCTCGATTTCGTCTTGCTGTTCGTGCCCATCGAAGCGGCGTTTTCCGCCGCGTTGCAGGCCGAGCCGACGCTGTTTCAGGAGGCCTTCGACCGCAACATCGTGATCGTCAGCCCGACCACGCTGCTGGCCACTTTGCGAGTCATCGACAGCCTGTGGAAGCAGGAGCGCCAGAGCCAGAACGCCCGGGAAATCGCCGAGCGCGCCGGTTGGCTTTACGACAAGTTCGTGCTGTTCATTCAGGATCTGGACGAAGTCGGCAATCGCTTGCAGCAACTGGACAAGGCCTACAGCGCGGCGCGCAACAAGCTGACGGAAGGGCGGGGCAACCTGGTCAGCCGCAGCGAACAGCTCAAGCTGCTCGGCGCGCGGGCCAGCAAAAGCCTGCCCGCAGACCTGCTGGAGCGCGCAATGACCGATGCCGACGGCCTGGTCGAACTGCCTGAATAAGCCGCTCTGCTAGAGCGGCAAATAGCGACTCAACAACGCCCGCAACGCCGCCGGTTTCACCGGTTTGGCCAGGTAATCCAGCCCCGCTGCGTGAACCTGGGCCACGGTTTCCGGATGCCCGTCGGCGCTGATCACCACGCCGGGCACCGGTTCGCCCAGCCTTGTGCGCAACCAGGCCATCAGATCGGTGCCGGTTTCGCCGTGATCAAGGTGATAGTCCACCAATGCCAATTGTGGCCGCACGCCGTCGTCGAGCAGTGCCGCACATTCTTCGCGGTTGCGTGCGGTCCAGACCTGGCAGCCCCAGCGCGTGAGCAGGCTGTTCATGCCGATCAGAATGCTGTCTTCGTTGTCGATGCACAGCACCTGCGCGCCGCTGTGCAATTTGCCATTGATTTCCACCGCCGCCGCCGGCTGTACCGTCTGCGCTTTGGCCAACGGTACGCGGACACTGAACACGCTGCCGCGCCCCGGCCATGAGCGCACGCGCAAGGTATGGCCGAGCACGCGGCAGAGACCATCGGCGATCGCCAGACCCAGGCCCAGACCTTTTTCGGCGCGGGTCTGGTGGCTGTCGAGGCGTTTGAATTCCTCGAAGATCACTTGCTGTTTGTCCTCCGGAATCCCCGGCCCGCGATCCCACACTTCCAGACAGATTTCGCCTTTTCGTCGACGCACGCCCAGCAGTACCGGGCCTTTTGCGTAGCGGAATGCGTTGGTGAGGAAGTTCTGCAGAATGCGCCGCAGCAGTTTGATGTCGCTGTCGATGCGTAACTGACTTCCGCGTACCCGGAAGCTCAAGCCCTGTTCCTGGGCGAGCGCCTTGAACTCCGCGCCGAGAATATCGAACAGCTCATTGACCGCGAACGGCTTGCGATCCGGGTTGATCTTGCCGTTTTCCAGACGGGAAATGTCCAGCAGATCGCTGATCAGGTCTTCGGCCGAACGCAGCGAGCTGTCCAGATGCTGCACCAGTTTCTGCGCTTCGCCGCTCAGGCCGTCTTCCTGATGGGAGAGGGCGGCAGAGAACAGCCGTGCGGCGTTCAGAGGCTGCATCAGATCGTGGCTGACGGCGGCGAGGAAACGGGTCTTGGACTGGTTGGCCGCCTCGGCATTGCCCTTGGCTTCGGTCAGCGCGACGTTGAGTTGCGACAGTTCCTGCGTCCGTTCGCTGACCCGTTGCTCCAGCCCTTCGTTGGCCTCGGTCAAAGCCTGCTCGGCTTCGCGGAACGCGGTGATGTCGGTGAAACTCATGACGAAACCGCCGCCGGGCATCGGGTTGCCGATCAGCTCGATCACCCGGCCGTTGGGGAACAGCCGCTCAGACGTGTGGGCGCGGCCCTGACGCATCCAGTGCAGGCGCCGGGCGACATGAACTTCTGCTTCACCGGGGCCGCACAAACCACGCTCGGCGTTGTGGCGAATGATGTCGGCAATCGGTCGGCCAACGCTGATCAAACCGTCCGGATAGTTGAACAGTTCCAGATAGCGCCGGTTCCAGGCCACCAGTTTCAGCGACTGGTCGACCACGCTGATGCCTTGGGTAATGTTTTCGATGGCGCCTTGCAGCAGCGCACGGTTGAACTGCAGCACTTCCGAGGCTTCGTCGGCGATCCGGACGACGTCCTCCAACTGCATTTCCCGACCTTCGATGGCGGCTTTTACTACAGCTCGCGTCGAAGAGGCGCCAAGGACACCGGCCAGTAATCGCTCGGTGTGGGCGATCCATTCGCCGTCAGCGTTCTGATTCGGGTTGAAGCCTTTGCCCTGGCGATAGGCAAAGCGGATGAAGCTCTGCCGCGCGCGTTCTTCACCGACAAACCGCGCGGCCAGTTGCAGCAAGTCATCAATCTGCACCGCCAGCATCGAGCGGGCGCTCGGCCGTGCGCTGATCTCCTGACCGATAAAACGTCCGGCCTGCCAGTGCTCCGACACCCGGGTGCGCGACAGCACAGATACCCAGGCAAACAACGTGAAGTTGCCCGCCAGCGACAGCACCACGCCTTGGGTCAGCGGGGTGATCGGCAGGTTCAGCGGGTTGCTGTGCAGCCAGGCGAGCCCGGGGAAACTGTCCAGCGACCAGCCGAGGCTGCGCGCAGCGATCGGCAGGATCAGGGTGTAGAACCACAGGAACGTGCCGGCGGCGAGGCCGGCGAACACGCCGCGGCGGTTGGCCTGTTTCCAGTACAGCGCGCCGAGCATCGCCGGGGCCAGTTGAGTGACTGCCGCGAAAGCGATCTGGCCGATGGTCGCCAGGCTCGCGGTCGATCCGAGCAAGCGGTAGCTGACGTAAGCCAGCAACAGAATCACCACGATGCTGACCCGGCGCACCGAGAGCATCCACTGGCGGAAAACTTCGAACGGCCGCTCGGCATTGTTGCGGCGCAGCAGCCACGGCAACAGCATGTCGTTGGAGACCATGGTCGACAGCGCCACACTCGCCACGATCACCATGCCGGTGGCGGCCGATGCACCGCCGATAAACGCCAGCATCGCCAGCGCCGGGTGAGCCTGGGCCAATGGCAGGCTGATAACGAAAGAGTCGGGGATGACCGAGCTGGGCAGCATCATCTGACCGGCCAGGGCGATCGGGACGACAAACAACGCGGCCAGTGCGAGGTAGGCCGGGAACACCCATTTGGCCAGGCGCAGATCCTGCGGGTCGATGTTCTCGACCACCGTCACGTGGAACTGCCGGGGCAGGCAGATGATCGCCATCATCGCCACGCCGGTCTGCACCACCATCGACGGCCAGTTGATGGTTTCTTTCCAGTATTCCTCAAGGCGCGGGGCGAGCATCGCCTGATTGAACAGGTCGTCGAAGCCGTCATACAGCCCGTAGGTGACGAAGGCGCCGACGGCGAGGAAGGCGAACAGTTTGACCAGAGACTCGAAAGCAATCGCCAGCACCATGCCCCGGTGGTGCTCGGTGGCATCGAGGTTGCGCGTACCGAAAACGATGGTGAACAGCGCCAGCACCAGTGACACGATCAGCGCCGTGTCCTGGGCGCGGGTGCCCATGGCGTCGGCGCCGGCACCGATCAGCAGGTTTACGCCGAGGACAATGCCTTTGAGTTGCAAGGCTATATAAGGGAGAACGCCGACCAGACAGATCAGCGCGACGACCACCGCCAACGACTGGGATTTACCGTACCGGGCGGCGATGAAGTCGGCGATGGAGGTGATGTTCTCCTGTTTGCTGATCATCACCATCTTCTGCAGCACCCACGGCGCACCGAGCAGCAGCAGGATCGGCCCCAGGTAGATCGGCAGGAACGACCACAGCTGTTCGGCCGCCTGACCGACCGCGCCGAAAAACGTCCAGCTGGTGCAGTAGACCGCCAGCGACAGGCTGTACACCCAGGCGCGCACCCGTGGCGGCAGCGGTGCGCTGCGACGGTCGCCGTAGAAGGCGATGGCGAACATGATGGCCATATAGGCCAGGGCGACTGCGGCGATCAGCCCGGTGGACAACGACATGGAACACTCCCGACAGAAAACGACCGGACTCGCGCCCGGTCAGACAGTCTCGCACGGGCGCGACGGTTAGTCAGTGTCGACCAAGGTCGTGGCGCGGCGGGGTGTCGCAGGAACAGAACCGGGCAGTTCTGGGGTCAGTCCGGTTTGAGCGCGATGTCGATCAAGCGGTGCAGTTCTTCGACTTCCAGCGGCGCTGCCGAAAACAGAATGCGGAACACCACCGGGGACACCACCAGATTGATCAGACGATCCACGCTCGGCGCCGTTTCCTTGGGGTGGCGCTCGATGATGGTCTGGAGTTGCGCGCCGATGATCGTTACGCAATAGCCCGGCGTCGCGCTCGCCTGCACGTCGCGCATCATGTTGCGTCCGGGCTCCGAACTCATTTCGTCGAGATACTGTTCGGCCCATGCACGGATGTCGCTACGCAGGCTGCCGGTTTCAGCCGGCTCGCTGTCGGGACGCATGCGGGCGAGGGCGACGTCGGCCAGCAAGGCGGCCAGATCTCCCCAACGCCGATAAATCGTCGACGGCGTCACGCCGGCCCGCGCCGCGATTTGCGGGACGGTCACCGTTGAGCGCTCCTGTTCTTGCAGAAGCGCGCGGACTGCCGAATGAATCGACTCCTGCACCCGGGCACTGCGACCGCCAGGGCGTAAACCTTCTTTAATAGCCATGCGGCAGACCTTAACACAAAGAATTTGCTTTAAGCGCAAGCCGAGAGCACACTCCGCAAAAGCAAAAAATTAGCTTTTGCGGAGTGTGCCCATGACCAGCCTTGCTTCCCATCGTTCCAGCCTGTGGTTTCTGGCGATCACCTTACTGAGTTTTCTCGCCGCTTCCACTGCGCCGACGCCGTTGTATCACCTGTATCAGGATCAGCTGCATTTCTCGGCAGCGGTACTGACCCTGATTTTCGGCGTCTATGCGTTGAGCCTACTGGCCGCATTGCTGACGGTCGGTTCGCTGTCGGATCACCTGGGACGCAAACCGGTGATCTTCACCGCCGTGACGCTCAATGCGCTGGCGATGCTGCTGTTTATCTACGCGGACAGCGTGGGCTGGCTGATCGGCGCGCGAGTGCTGCAAGGTTTCGCCACCGGCATGGCCACCGCTGTGTTGAGCGCGACGCTGCTGGACACTGATCGCCAGCAAGGGCCGTTGATCAACAGCGTTGCGCCGTTGCTCGGCATGGCATTGGGCGGCATGGGCTGCGGCTTGCTGGCTGAGTTCGCACCGGCGCCGTTGCAATTGACCTATTGGTTGCTGCTCGCGCTGTTTGTGTTGCAGGGCATCTATGTTTGGCGCCTGCCGGAAAGCGTCTCGCCGCAGGCCGGGGCATGGGCCTCGTTGCGGCCGACCCTGCATGTGCCGGTTCAGGCGCGTTCGACGCTGTGGCGAGTGTTGCCGTTGAACACCGCGACCTGGGCGCTCGGCGGTTTTTATGCCTCGCTGGCACCGTCGCTGGTGCGCACGGCCACCGGTTCCACCTCCAACCTGATCGGCGGCGCGACCGTGGCGGCGCTGACTGTGACCGGTGCATTGATGATCTTCACCTTGCGCAATCGTCCTGCCTCCCGCGCGCTACAACTTGGGGCGAGTCTGCTGCCGGCCGGTATCGTGCTGATTCTGTTGGGCGTGCATAGCGCCAGTCTGTCGCTGTTCTTCTTCGGCACGCTGGTGGCCGGTTGTGGCTTTGGCTCGGGTTTCCTCGGAACGGTACGCAGTCTGGTGCCGCTGGCATTGCCCCATGAGCGTGCCGGATTGATGTCGGCGTTTTATGTGCTGAGTTACCTGGCGTTCTGCCTGCCGGCGTTGCTGGCCGGACATTTCACCCACAGCGTGGGCCTGCTGACCACCACCGATGTGTATGGCGCGGTGCTGATTGTGCTGGCGGTCGGTGCGCTGCTGATGAGTTTCCGGGCGCAAGCGGCCAAGACTTGCAGCGCTCCATAACACCTCTGGATTCGGTTAGCCTTGGCCAGCCCCTTCTTCTCACGGACCGACGCATGAAGATCATCCGCAGCAAGACCTTCACCGCCGAGCGCGCCTGGGGTGCGCTCGACATCGCCAACATGAACGGCATCACCACGCGCCTGCACTGGACCGACCAGCCCTACAAATGGCACGTCAATGACGGTGAAGAAGTGTTCGTGGTGCTCGATGGTCAGGTGCTCATGCACTATCGCGAAGAAGGTGAGGAGAAGCAGGCCTTGCTCGACGTTGGCGATATCTTCTACGCGTCCATCGGCACTGAACACGTCGCTCATCCGCAGGGCGCGGCGCGGATTCTGGTGATCGAAACCGAAGGCAGTGTCTGACTGCATATCTACAAAACAGATAACGGTTAGAGATATTACCCGTTATATAGATATTCGATTCGGTTCTACCATGGGCTCAACCTCACCAGAGGACAGGAGTTCATGATGATTTGCCCCAACAGCGCCAAACCCGGCATCAAGCCATTCAGCCAGCTTCAGCACCCGCGTGAAGTGATTCGCCAATTCACCCCGAACTGGTTCGCCGCCACTATGGGCACCGGTGTGCTGGCGTTGGCGCTGGCGCAATTGCCGGTGTCCATTCCCGGCCTGCACGCCGTGGCCGAAGGGCTGTGGTTGTTCAACATTCTGTTGTTCGTGCTGTTTACCGTTGCCTACGCCGCCCGCTGGATTCTGTTCTTCGACGAGGCGCGGCGGATCTTCGGCCATTCCACGGTTTCGATGTTCTTCGGCACCATTCCGATGGGGCTGGCGACCATCATCAACGGTTTTCTGCTGTTCGGTCTGCCGCGCTGGGGTGAGGGCGTCATTCATCTCGTCGAAGTGCTGTGGTGGCTGGACGTGGCGATGTCGCTGGCCTGCGGTGTGCTGATCCCCTACATGATGTTTACCCGTCAGGAACACAGCATCGATCAGATGACCGCCGTCTGGCTGCTGCCGGTGGTGGCCGCGGAAGTGGCGGCGGCCAGCGGTGGACTGCTCGCGCCGCATCTCGCCGATGCCCATTCGCAACTGGTGGTGCTGGTGACCAGCTACGTGCTCTGGGCCTTTTCTCTGCCGGTGGCGTTCAGCATCCTGACCATCCTGTTGTTGCGCATGGCCTTGCACAAATTGCCCCACGAAAACATGGCGGCATCGAGCTGGCTGGCCCTGGGGCCAATCGGCACCGGCGCCCTGGGCATGTTGCTGCTGGGTGGCGACGCCCCGGCGATCTTCGCGGCCAACGGTCTGCCGGGCATCGGCGAAATGGCGTCGGGCCTGGGCCTGGTCGCCGGGATCACGCTGTGGGGCTTCGGTCTGTGGTGGATGCTGATGGCGCTGCTGATCACCGTGCGTTACCTGCGTGACGGCATTCCGTTCAACCTTGGCTGGTGGGGCTTCACCTTCCCGTTGGGCGTCTATTCGCTGGCAACCCTGAAACTGGGCAGCACGTTGCACCTGACGTTCTTCAGTGTGGTCGGTTGTGTGCTGGTGACGTTGCTGGCGGTGATGTGGCTGATCGTCGGTAAACGTACGCTGCAAGGTGCATGGCGCGGCGAGCTGTTTGTTTCACCGTGCATTGCAGGTTTGAAGAAATAACCTGCAAAGATTAGGTAATGTGTGGCCTGGATCGCGGTTCGAGATTCTTATAAGCGTAGCCAGGCCACTCGCTACCTTCTCTTTCCAAAAACAACAGGGTCACACGGAAGATGAGTCACCCCTCACAGTTCAACCTGCTGCGCACCCGGCGCTTCCTGCCGTTCTTCATTACCCAGTCGCTGGGCGCGTTCAACGATAACGTGTTCAAGCAGTCGCTGATCCTCGCCATTCTCTATCGGCTGACCATCGAAGGTGACCGCTCCATCTGGGTCAACCTGTGCGCGCTGCTGTTTATTCTGCCGTTCTTCCTGTTTTCGGCGCTGGCCGGACAGTTTGGGGAAAAATTCGCCAAGGACGCGTTGATCCGTCTGATCAAGCTCGCAGAAATCGCCATCATGGCCGTGGGATCCGTCGGCTTCCTGTTCGATCACCTGTCGCTGATGCTGGTGGCGCTGTTCGCCATGGGCACGCACTCGGCGCTGTTCGGGCCGGTGAAGTATTCGATCCTGCCGCAGGCTTTGCGCGACGATGAACTGGTCGGCGGCAACGGGCTGGTGGAGATGGGCACGTTTCTGGCGATCCTGGCCGGGACCATCGGTGCCGGGGTGATGATGTCGTCGGCCAATTACGCGCCGGTGGTGTCCGCCGCGATTGTCGGCATCGCCGTGCTGGGTTATCTGGCCAGTCGCAGCATTCCCCGCGCCGCGGCGGCGACCCCGGAAATGCGCCTTAACTGGAACATCTTCAGTCAGTCCTGGGCGACCCTGAAACTCGGCCTGGGGCAGACACCTGCTGTGTCGCGCTCGATCGTTGGCAACTCGTGGTTCTGGTTCGTCGGGGCGATTTATCTGACGCAGATCCCGGCCTACGCCAAGGAATGGATGCACGGCGACGAAACCGTGGTCACCCTGATTCTGACGGTGTTTTCGGTCGGTATCGCGCTGGGTTCGATGCTGTGCGAGAAACTTTCCGGACGCAAAGTCGAGATCGGCCTGGTGCCGTTTGGCTCGTTCGGCCTGACGGTTTTCGGGCTGTTGCTGTGGTGGCATTCCGGTGGAATTCCAGAAAGCGCTGTTGGCCATAGCTGGACCGAAGTGCTGAGTTTCGGCCATGCCTGGGCGGTGTTGATCGATGTGCTGGGCCTCGGGATCTTCGGCGGTTTCTATATTGTGCCGCTGTACGCGTTGATCCAGTCGCGCACCGCCGAGAACGAGCGGGCGCGGGTAATTGCGGCCAACAACATTCTCAACGCGCTGTTCATGGTGATCTCGGCGATTGTCACCATCGTGTTGTTGAGCGTGGTCAAGCTGTCTATTCCGCAGCTGTTTCTGGTGGTGTCGCTGCTCAACATCGGCGTCAACGCCTACATCTTCAAGATCGTCCCCGAGTTCAGCATGCGTTTCATGATCTGGCTGCTGAGCCATTCCATGTACCGCGTCGAGCATCGCAACCTTGAGGCGATTCCCGATGAGGGCGCGGCGTTGCTGGTGTGCAACCACGTGTCGTTCGTCGATGCGTTGCTGATTGGTGGCGCGGTGCGTCGGCCGATTCGCTTTGTCATGTACTACAAGATCTACAACCTGCCGGTGCTGAACTTTATCTTCCGCACGGCGGGGACGATTCCTATCGCCGGACGTCAGGAAGACATCCAGATCTACGAAAAGGCCTTCACCCGGATTGCCCAGTATCTGAAGGACGGTGAGCTGGTGTGCATCTTCCCGGAAGGCAAGTTGACCGCCGATGGCGAGATCAACGAGTTCAAGGGCGGGCTGACGCGGATTCTCGAAGAGACACCGGTGCCGGTGATTCCGCTGGCTTTGCAGGGGTTGTGGGGAAGTTTCTTCAGTCGCGATCCGAACAAAGGGGTATTCCGGCGCTTGTGGTCGCGGGTGACGCTGGTGGCGGGTGCACCGGTCGCCGTGGAAGCGGCGCAGCCGGCGGAGTTGCAGGCGTTGGTCGGGGAGTTGCGCGGGACTGTCAGGTAGTTGTTAAGAAAGCCGCCATCCCTGACGGATGGCGGCAACGGCTCAGGCGCTGACCTTGAGCCCGATCAGCCCTGCGACGATCAACGCCACGCTGGCCAGGCGAATCAACGCCATCGATTCGCCAAACAGAATGATCCCGGCAATCACCGTGCCCACGGCACCGACGCCAGTCCAGATCGCATAGGCCGTGCCCAGTGGCAATTCCTTCATTGCCAGACCCAGCAGGCCAAGGCTGACTGCCATGGCGGCAACGGTGAGAACGGTCGGAAGCGGACGGGTGAAACCGTCGGTGTATTTCAGGCCGACGGCCCAGCCGACTTCGAACAGGCCGGCGAAAAACAGAATTATCCAGGACATGAAAAACCTCCATCGATTGACGGGGCCGTCCCCAGATTGAAAACTCGATTGAGCCGCAGGGTCGTCCCCGCGTGGCGCACATACTACCTAAAATTGTGCGCCGCGCCTTGATCCCGGATCAGTCGGCCGCCTGTTGCGCCAGCGTCTCACGGTCTTGTTTTTCGCTCATCCGTCGGAAGTATGTCGAAAGCAGCGCCCCGGAAATGTTGTGCCAAACACTGAACAACGCGCTCGGCACCGCCGCCAGCGGCGAGAAATGCGCACTGGCCAGCGCAGCCCCCAACCCCGAGTTCTGCATGCCGACTTCCAGCGCCAGGGACTTGCGCTGCGGCAGCGGCAGGCCGAACAGGCGCCCGGTGAAATAGCCCAGCAGATAACCGAAGCTGTTGTGCAGCATCACCACGGCCATGATCAGCAGGCCGGATTCGGCGATCTTCGCCTGACTGGCAGCAACCACGGCGGCAACGATGATCACGATGCTGACCACCGACACCAGCGGCAGCACTTCCACCGCGTGGCGCACCTTGTCCCCAAGCACTCGTTGCGCGACCACGCCGAGAACGATCGGCAGCAGCACCACTTGCAGGATCGACCAGAACAACTCCATGAACGAAACCGGCAACCAGGCCGAGGCCAGCAGCCAGATCAGCGCCGGGGTCAGCAGCGGGGCGAGGAGGGTGGTGACGGCGGCGATGGCCACCGACAGCGCAAGGTCGCCACGGGCCAGCCAGGTCATGACGTTCGATGAGGTGCCGCTTGGGCAGCAACCGACCAGAATCACGCCGACGGCGATTTCCGGCGGCAGATGAAAGATCTGGCACAGCAGCCATGCCATCCCCGGCATGATCACGAAGTGCGCAACTACGCCCAACGCGACGCGCCATGGATGGCGGGCGACGGCGGCGAAGTCGTCGAGTTTGAGGGTCAGGCCCATGCCGAACATCACCAGCCCGAGCAATGGCACGATCGCGCCTTTGAGGCCGAGGAACCAGGCCGGTTGCAGGAACGCGATCACCGCGAAAATCAGAACCCAGTAAGCGAAGGTGTTGCCGACAAAACGACTCAGTGCAGCCAGTGCGCGCATGGCCTGTTCCTTATTATGTGAAAACGCCACCGAAGCGGTGGCGTTTGAAGATAACCCAAAGACTGCGCAGAGGCTTAGATGCCCTGCGGAGTCTCTTCGCCGCCCAGTGCTTCAACCAGCGCCGGCAGGAAGTCGCCGAACGTCAGCATCATCAGGGTGAAGCTGGCGTCCAGTTGGCCGAGGGCTTCGTCGCCGCCGTCCTGTTCCGCCTGATCCTGCAGCAGATCTTCGAACTTCAGGCGCTTGACGGTCATCTTGTCGTCGAGCATGAACGACAGCTTGTCCTGCCAGGCCAGCGACAGTTGAGTCACCACCTTGCCGGTGCTCAGGTGCAGCTGGATTTCTTCGCTGGTCAGGTCCTGACGCTTGCAACGCACGATGCCGCCGTCTTCGTGGGTGTCGCGCAGTTCGCACTCGTCCAGCACGAAGAAGTCCGGGGCGGCTTGCTGGGTGGTGACCCATTCGGTCATCACGGCGGTCGGCGCGGTTTTCACGGTCAGCGGACGAACCGGCAGGGTGCCGATCACTTCACGCAGGGTGGAGAGCAGGTCTTCGGCGCGTTTCGGGCTGGCCGAGTTGACCAGGATCAGACCCTGTTTCGGCGCGATGGCGGCGAAGGTCGAAGAGCGGCGGATAAACGCGCGCGGCAGGAAAGCCTGGATGATTTCATCCTTGATCTGATCGCGTTCCTTCTTATAGACCTTGCGCATCTGCTCGGCTTCGATCTCTTCGACCTTTTCCTTGACCGCGTCACGCACGACGCTGCCTGGCAGGATGCGTTCTTCTTTACGGGCGGAGATCAGCAGGAAGTCACCGCTGACGTGCACCAGTGGAGCATCTTCGCCCTTGCCGAACGGCGCGACGAAACCGTAGGTGGTCAACTCCTGGCTTGCACATGGACGCGCCAGTTTGGTGGCCAGTGCAGTTTCCAGCGCCTCGGCATCGACAGGCAGGTCTTGGGTCAGGCGATAGATAAGCAGGTTTTTGAACCACATGGGGTGAGTCTCTCCTTTATACAAAGGGGGGCATTATTGTCTTCGCCGGGTCATAGGCCAACCCTTCTCTAAGCCTTTGGAAGGGCTGAGAAAATTATTTAAAAAAGTGCTTGCCAGAGGTTGGGTCGCTCCGTAGAATGCGCGCCACACCGAAGCGAAGGGTGATTAGCTCAGCTGGGAGAGCGTCTGCCTTACAAGCAGAATGTCGGCGGTTCGATCCCGTCATCACCCACCATTCGTTTCAAGTGTTTAGCGCAGCGGTAGTTCAGTCGGTTAGAATACCGGCCTGTCACGCCGGGGGTCGCGGGTTCGAGT
>NZ_WTVE01000034.1:63388-74329 GCF_022496685.1 Pseudomonas sp. B707
ATACCGGCCTGTCACGCCGGGGGTCGCGGGTTCGAGTCCCGTCCGCTGCGCCATATTCGGTAACCTGGAACACTGAACGCCAGGTCACCACGGAAAACCCGCCAAGGCGGGTTTTTTTCTGCCTCGAGTTGTACATGCGGGATGTGTCGTTTCACCGGTTTTCGGATTTATTTGAAAAAAACTTCAATTAAATCAACACATTACGAAAATTTGTGGCATAATGCGCCCCGTAACGAAGCGAAGGGTGATTAGCTCAGCTGGGAGAGCGTCTGCCTTACAAGCAGAATGTCGGCGGTTCGATCCCGTCATCACCCACCATTCGTTTCAAGCGTTTCGCGCAGCGGTAGTTCAGTCGGTTAGAATACCGGCCTGTCACGCCGGGGGTCGCGGGTTCGAGTCCCGTCCGCTGCGCCATATTCGGTAATCTGGAACACTGAACGCCAGATCACCACAGAAAGCCCGCCTGGTGCGGGCTTTTTGCTGTCCGGGATTTGGCTTTTGCCGGCCTGAACATGAGAAAGCGACCTTTGAAGGTCGCTTTTTTCGTTTCTGGCGCTGCTATTGCGCCGAGTTGCGGCTGTGGCGGTAATCGCTGACCGCTTCATACACCGCCTTGCGCAGGCGGTTGATCCCGCCAATCGGGCGATGGGCCTCGATGCCGAACCAAGGGTTGAAGGAAAGGTTGTCGCATTGCAGGTTCAGCGCCGGGGTGTCGAAGTCCTGCGGGGGCAGGGTGATCCGCGCCACTGTCTGGAATGGGCTGTCCTGCTCGCGCCATTCGATGCTGGTGTCTTCGATCGGCATGTACTTGTTCGCGTCCTGCCGCTGAATTTGCAAAACGAAACACGCCGGAATCCGGTCGGTGGACAGCTGTTGATTCAGCGCATTGCGCAGGAAGTTCGGCAGATCCTGGTTCTGTTTCGGCAAGGTATAAGCGGGGCAGCGCTCCGGATCCGGCATCACCCGGAATTTGGCATTGGCCTCGCCGAACTTGTAGGGCGATACCGAGAAATAGGTCGTGCGGGTCGGGCTTTCCGGCGGTGGCGATAGGGTTGCCAATGCAATGAACAGATGGCGGATCTGCCAGCTGCGCGGATCCCACCCCGGAAAAAACGCCATGACCTTCTTGCCGTCAGCCTGCGCCGCCACATTCTGACGGTACTCGGCGACATCGCTGACAAAGAAGTTCGGGTGACTGAACATCACGAAATCCTGCTCGTGCAGCCCCTGACGGTCACCCAGCATCTGCTTGCCCGGCACATCGAGCAATTTGAGCGCCATGCCCCGGGCATCGCGGATGCTGTCGAATTGCGGATAGGCGTTGCCGTTGGACAGGCGCATCGTCGCTTTCCACAGCTTGCCCGGTTCGCTGAAAACGCCCTGGCGCAATTCCTGAGCCAGATCCGGCAACACCTGCACATCGGCCTTCACGCAGCCATGAGCCTTGGCATGTGCATCGCGCAGGTAGCGGGTGCTTTCGCGGTGCTGATCGACGATGCGCACGGCGGTCTGAATCACGTCCTGGGTCATGGCGGCTTCGCCATCTGGAATCTGCTCCAGCGCCGACACCGGGCCACGGTGCTGCCAGGCGAACCACGCGGTGCTCAGTGCCCAGCCGATCAGACCGATCACCAGCAGGATCAGCAGGGTTTTGCCCAGTAACCGTCCCAGCCAGAGCCAGAAACGCGCCAGCATCGAAGGTCTTTTGAATGAATTGAAGATCATGGCAGTTGCGCCTCCAGCGGGCCGCCCAGCACTTTCAGGTATTCAAGCAGCGCCCAGCGCTCTTCTGGCTGCAGCAGTCGGCCGATGACGCCGTTGCCGCGCTCGCCGGCGCGGAATTCGTGGCCGCTGTTGTGGTTGCCGGTGATGCGGGTGTCGAACAGGAAACCGTTGGTGAAGGCTTCGGTGCGGTAGCCCAGATGGCGCGGGTCGTATTCGAAGGTGCCTTTATAGAAGGTGGTGGCGCGCTCGTCCTGAGGCGACAGCAACTGATAAAGGCTCGGCACCGAGCCGTTGTGCAGGAACGGGGCCGTGGCCCATACGCCGGCAAGCGGACGCGCCTTGTAGGCGACTTTTTCGCGAACGCCGATCGGCAGACCGAAGCCGTCGAGCTGTGGTTTCTCGGCGGCGGTGACGCCTGCTTCACGGTACGCACGGTTTTCCACGAAGGCGGTGACGTAAGCCAGTCCCTTGGCCACTGACAGCTGGCTGAGGTCCAGTGGCTCCTTGGGTTTGGGATGCAACTTCACGTCCATTTGTTCGAGTTCCGCCGGGTTCCATTGCAGGGCGGTCAGGTCGAAGCGGTGATTGGCAATGTTGTTGGCGGCATTCGGGTCGGTGCCGATGACGTCCACCGGGAGCATGTGCAGATGTTGCACCCAGCGTTCGCCGTCCTGGGTCTGGCGCGGTACGTGGCACCCGGCGCAATTCTCGGCGAACAGGGCTCGCCCCTTGGCTGCCAAGGGTTTGTCGACGACGCCGAGCAACTCTTCAGGCCATGCCGGCGGTCGCAGTTTTTGCAGGGTTTCTTCGATCTTGTGCAGATCACGCACACGTACGCTGGAGGCATAGCGGTCATCGCCCTGCAGCGGCTGGCCGTTGGTGTCGAAAAAATTCAGGGTGGCGCCGACGCCCAGCGCCTCGCCGATATTGCGTGCCATCGGTTGTTGCGCCGAACCGTTCCACTGCACCCAGTCGAATGTCCACATGTCCCAAAGCTGCGGGTAATCCACCGGGGCGTTGGCCACGCGGTAATTGCTTGGGGAGATCGCATCGCCGAAGGTCGCGTTGGCGATACGCCCGAACGCGTCGGTGCGGCCCGGGCCTTCTTCGGTGGGGTAGAGGCCGCGATGGGTGTCGTTCCAGGCCACTTTGATGAAGTTGTTCAGTGAGTGTTTGAAGTCTTTGCGCAGTTGTTCGTGGCGGGCGTCGTAGTCGTTGCCCAGCACGTGGCGAGCGAAGCGTTCGAATTTCCACGGGTTGTAGTAAGTCGAGGTAAGACTGGCGACCAATGCCTGTCCGAAACTGCCGCCGCGCAATGTAGGAACGCTGGAGGGCAACACATGCTGGGCCGAGCCGCCGTCAATACGGATTGCCTGGCCATTGAAGTGCAGTTCACCGGTGTGGCAGGCCGCACACGTGATGTCGAGATATTGCTCGGCGCTGCCGGGATTCTGGTGCCGGGCGAAACCTACCGGCAGATTCCCCGGGTTGTCCGGCGTGGCTTTCTGCTGCGGATCGATCAGAAAGCCGAAGCGCGCGAGGTATTCCGGGGAGGCAAAACGTTGCTGCGAGAATGGCAGCTCCAGCGCCTGAAACCATTCGTAACGAAGGCCTTTGACCTGCGTTCCCTGCGGAGTGAAGTAGTAGGTCTGGCGCTCTTGCTCAGTCCACTGGTTCAGGTAATGCACCTGTTTTGCGGGCGCAGGGAAGGGCAATCTCGGATTGGCGACATAGTAAAGAACCACCGCCAGGACCAGTCCCAGCAGCACCACGATCAGCGTCAGCACACGGTATAAGAGGCGCAAGATGAACATCCTTGTCGAGTTGTTGCGCTGTTATGCCTGAGCCGAGTCCTGTGCGGCAAGTGGCCATTACGCCAAGTGTTGTAGGAAGCGGCATCAATCGCTGTCGGTGAAAGATGACAGAAGCTTCATCGTGCCTTTCGCCAAATGCTTTTTAATCCCTGAACTTATCGGAAGATTCCTGCTCTCATGCCGGTAGCCATTGGTCGTGGCGGCCTGATAAGCTCGCGGCTTTACTCGATTGCCCTTTCGGCGCATGAACAAGGAAATAGCATGAAACAGCATCGGTTGGCGGCGGCGGTTGCCCTGGTTAGCCTGGTACTCGCGGGTTGTGATTCGCAGACCAGCGTAGAGCTGAAAACCCCGGCGCAAAAAGCTTCCTACGGTATCGGCCTGAACATGGGCAAGAGCCTTGCTCAGGAAGGCATGGATGATCTGGACTCCAAAGCAGTAGCCCAGGGCATCGAAGATGCCGTCGGCAAGAAAGAACAGAAGCTGAAAGATGAAGAACTGGTCGAAGCTTTCGCCGCGCTGCAAAAGCGTGCCGAAGAGCGCATGGCCAAGATGAGCGAAGAGTCGGCAGCCGCCGGCAAGAAATTCCTCGAAGAAAACGGCAAGAAAGCCGGCGTGACCACCACCGCTTCCGGTCTGCAGTACGAAGTGGTCAAGAAAGCCGACGGCCCACAGCCTAAGCCGACCGACGTCGTGACCGTTCACTACACCGGCAAGCTGACCAACGGCACCGTTTTCGACAGCTCCGTCGAGCGCGGCAGCCCGATCGATCTGCCGGTCAGCGGTGTGATCCCGGGTTGGGTAGAAGGCCTGCAACTGATGCACGTTGGCGAGAAGTACAAGCTGTACATCCCTAGCGATCTGGCTTACGGCGCACAATCGCCGAGCCCGGCAATCCCGGCCAACTCGGTTCTGGTTTTCGACCTGGAACTGCTGGCCATCAAGGATCCAGCCAAAGAAGACGCCGCCGCCAAGTAATCTTCGCCGGTTTCAACAACAACGCCTCGCTTATGCGGGGCGTTGTTGCATCTGGACGATGGTCGGCGTAAACAGACCGAACCGATGCCGGTCATGGCAGTCCTAGACTTTAAGGTTGCCCGCGCTAGACGCCCGGGGCCGCCAAGTCAATGAAATATTGGGATTTTTTATGTGAGTAAAAAACGCCCGATCTGAGCGCAGCCCTTATGAAACGGGGCTCTCAGCGCTGAAATGCAGCTCTGTTCACAAGGTTATCCACAATTTGTGTGGATAACATTTCAACGGGAGAAATAAATGAAAGCGCCGTGGAATTTCGCCCGATTCCTGCCTTTGGCCGGACGCCTGCTGGCTCGAGGTCGCTTGCCGACCTTGTTGTTCGCCGTGGCCAGCAAAGGCGCCGCTCAGGGCAATCGTCTCGGCAAGCTGAAGGACGATCTGCGTCTGTTGCAGGCGTTGTGTCTGGCGTACTGGCGCGGCGAGTACCGTGCGATCAGCGCCAAGGCCATCGTTTCGGTGGTGGCGGGTCTGATGTACTTCCTCAGTCCGGTGGACGCCATCCCGGATTTCATTCCCATGTTCGGCATGCTCGATGACATCGCCGTCCTCGCTTGGCTGATGAAAACCCTCGACGATGAACTGAATGCCTTCCGCCTGTGGCGCCAGCGCCAGGCTCCGGAAAAGCTCAGAGTGGTCGAGCGTCTGCCCGATACACCCGAGCAACTTCAGCTTCAGGGGCCGAAAAAGTCCTGAATCGCGACAGCCTCGTACACAGATAGATACCCCCCACGACCTTGGCCGCTGTTAGGATTACACTTCTAGGGAAAAGTGCCGACTCGCTAAGTGTTGTTGTCCTACGGGGTAGTCATGGATATTCAGATAATTGCACGCGATGGCGAGCCCGAATATGCGGTTCTGCCATGGGCTCAGTATCAGGCTCTACTGAAAGCAGCAGGCATCAACGAAGCACCGTCGCAACTGGCTCCAGCGCCGCTTGCGGCAACCCCGGACCCGATTCTTCCAGGTCTGGATCAGTTACGCAGTTTGCGCGAAGGGAAGGGCATCGCCATCGAGGCGCTGGCCCGCACGGTAGGCATCAGCCCGTCCTACCTGGCCATGATCGAAAGTGGCGAGCGTCTGCCCGACGCCGCGATTCGCCGCAGCCTGGCCTGGGAGTTGACGGTGCCAGGGTGGAGGGAACAATCGTGAGCGTACGCATCAGTCGTCAACATTGGGACGGATTGCTGGGGGAGCTGGATCAGGCGCGCAGGCAGCGCCATCTTTTGACTTATCGAGCCTTGCTTGAACGCCTGCAACTGCCCACGCCGGCCATGCAGACATTGACCGCGGCACTTGAGCATCTCGCCGCACTGGACGCGAAAGCCGAACAACCGTTGCGCAGCTCGCTGGTGATCAGCCAGGGTGCCAGCCGCCTGCCACGCACCGGTTTCTTTGAGTGTGTCGAGCGTCTGGGGCGCTTTTCCGGGCCGTCCGACGGCGTTGCCGCCGCCTCCTGGCATGCTTCGGAAGTGGTGCGGGTGTTTGAGTACGAGTACCCGGAATCGGCGGAGGCCTGAGTGTTTGTACGACTCAAGGCGCGGGCAAGTTACTGGCTGGCCCGTAGGCTGTTTCACTGGTCGTGGTTTGTCCGTCAGCCCCGCGGCTGGCGCTGGCTCGAAGGACAGTTTGCACGCATGGCCAACCTGGGCGATGTCGGCGCGCAAAGTTTTTACGGGCACATCCTGACGTTTCGCGGGGTTGGCCTGGGCGCACGTGAAGAAGGTGTGCGGTTGTTGCGACTGGCTGCGCTGGCCGGGGATGGCAAGGCGGCGTATCAAGTCGGTGTCATCAGTCTTGCAGGTACGCCGAGCAAAGCGCCAGATCCTTCGGAGGCCGCTCGCTGGTGGATCATGGCCGCGAAGGCCGGGCATCCGTTGGCGGAGCTCAAGTTGAAAGAGCTGGCCGGCCGAGACGCTTCTCAATAAGCAAATCATCTGTTCCGTGAACGGGGCGTGAGGGAAACCTCCCGCCCCGTTTTTGCGTCTGCAGTTCGATAAAGATCAGTTACAGACTTCTCCTACATCCTCTGCCTACTCGCCTGACTTCTTTTCTGTTTGATCCCCCGCAAAGTCCCTCGCCTGATTTTTGCGCGAGGGAACGCACATGTTTGACCCGGTTTTTCGTTTCGCCATGCGCATGGGAATGCGCTGATGGATGCCGTCACCCGCATCGAGCAAGAACTCGACAGCTTTCCCCGCACCCTCGATCTCTATCGCGAACAGCTGAAGCACTGGCTCAGCCGCTCGGCAGACACTGTCAGTCATACGGCCGATCTGCCGTCGCTGATGGGGATGGAGCGGATCATCCGTTTCGGCGAGCGCAGCACGGCGGTTGCGATAGACGACGGCCGTTTTTCTTCTGCGGTCGTGCAATGCCCGGAAAGCGGGCCGATGGAGATCGAGAGCAAGTTCGAGTCGGCGTACGACATTCCGTTGGGCGACATCGTTGTCGATGTGGTGGCGGTGGAGGGCGGTGCAGTCGAGTCGGTCACCCTCAATGCTCAGGGCAGGGGACTGTTCACTGGTGAGGCGGGCAAGTTTTATCGGGTGGTGGTGCACGGCGAGGCCAGCGAGCAGCAGGTTGATGCGCTTTTCGAATCCTACGATGGCCTGACTCGGCAGCTGGATGGCTGGCTGCGCAGCGAGTGGCAGGGATTCAAGCCGCAATGGTCGCAGTCGGTGGCCACCGCGGCCGGGAACGGCATGCTGGCCGGGAGCTGGGCGGCGATCGAGGGGGTATGGGACAGCATCGGGTTGCTGTCGGAGGTTCTCAAGGATCCCGGGAAGTTTGCCGAGCGGTTGGGCAGTGGCGCCGCACAGCTGATCGCGTTGGCAGAAACAGCGCCTGAAATGATGGAGAAGCTTCAGTTACTGGTCAGTGACGAGGCGGCGCTGTGCCTGTTGCTGCGTACCGCCAGCCTCTGGCTGGAAATGCTGCCTCCCAATGAGATTTCCGGGAAAACCGCCGAGGCGGTATCGATGGTGGTGGTTCAACTGCTGATCGATGTGTTGATCGGCGTTGTGCTGACCTTTGTCGGTGCCGGGGCGGGGATTGCGTATCTGACCTTGCGTCTGGCGGATCGTGGCGCTCAGTTGCTGTCGGCGGTGGCGCGACTGGTGAAGGCGATGTTCGGCATCGTCAGTACTTTCATCGGCTACGTGAGCCAGTACAAATCCGTCGCCGCACGGGGAATTGCTGCCGGGGTGAAAAAGGGGCGCATGCAATTGCGCTGGGATGCCCGGCGTAATGCTTCCCTGAAAAAAGACGAGCCCCATGACGACACGCCGGATCAGGCGAAAAACCCCAACGGTGACAGTGCCGATTGTGCGCCGCTGACCTGCACCAATGGCTGTCCGGTGTCGATGGTCACCGGTGAGGAATTGCTGACGCTGACTGACGGCGTACTCGACGGGCTGCTGCCGTTCGAGTTCAGTCGGTTGTACCGCACCAGCGCCGCCGAGATTGATGTCGGGTTGGGGTTTGGCTGGAGTCATTCGCTGGCGCATCGGCTGGAGGTCGAGGGCGCTTCGGTGTTCTGGGTTGACCACGAGAACCGACGTACGCGGTTTCCGTTGCCGAGCGTCGAGCGGCCGGCGATCCACAACAGCCTGTCGCGGGCGGCGATCTTTCTCGGGGATGAGCCGGAGGAGTTGATTGTTGCGCTGGCGGGGGACGCGGCGCGGTTTTATCACTTTCGGGCTGGGGGTCTGACGGCGGTCAGCGATGCGTACGGCAACCGCTTGCGTATTACGCGGGACCGTCTGGATCGCGTTGAGCGCCTCGACAACGGCGCTGGTCGCTCCTTGTTGCTGCGCTATGAGCGGGCGCATCTGGTCGCGGTCGATTATCAGGTTTTTCGGGATTCGACCTGGCGCACCGAGCAGACGCTGGCCAGCTACCGCTTTGATGCCCGCCATCGGTTGATCGAGGCGTCGAACGCCGTCGGCGAGACCGAGCGTTACGACTACGACGACCAGCACGTCATCCTGCAACGGCAACTGGCCGGCGGTGCGAGCTTCTTCTGGGAATGGGAACGTGCCGGCAAGGCGGCGCGCTGTGTGCGGCACTGGGCGTCGTTTTCGCAGATGGACACGCGTTACGTCTGGGATGGCGCCGGCCGTGTCACGGTGCATTACGTCGATGGGACTGAAGAGACTTACGTCCACGATGACACCGCGCGGCTGGTGCGTCAGGTGTCGGCGGACGGGGGCGAACAGCTCAAGGCCTACGACACGCAGGGCCGATTGGTCGCCGAGCAGGATGCGCTGGGCGCGGTTACCGAATACCGCTATGACGACGCCGGACGGCTGATCGCGCTGATTCCGCCGGACGATGCGCCGAGGTCCTACGAGTACCGCAACGGTTTCCTGCACAGCCGCTCACGTGGCGATGCGGTGTGGACGTACCGGCGTAATGCCCAGGGTGACATCACCGAGGCGGTCGATCCGGATGGCCATGTCACCCACTACCACCGCGATGCACAGGGGCGGTTGCTGTCGATCCGTTATCCGGATTCGGGTCGGCATGTGTTCGTGTGGAACGACCTGGGCCAACTGGTCGAAGAAAGTCTGCCGGACGGTGGGGTTCGCAAGTTTTCCTACGATGCGCTAGGGCGGCGGATTACGGCGCAGGACGAGCATGGCGCGGTCACCCGTCATGCATGGGATGCCGTTGGCCGGCTGATCCAGACCACCTCGCCGAATGGCGCCACTCGAGCCTTCAGTTATAGCGCCTACGGCCAGATCACGGTCGAACGCGATGAACTGGGGCGGATCACCCGTTACGAGTATGACGACGACCTGCATTTGGTCAGCCGGCGGATCAACCCCGACGGCACACGAGTCCAGTACCGCTACGACCATGCGCAGCTGCTGCTGACGGAAATCGAGAACGAGTCCGGCGAAAAGTATCGGCTGGACTACACGCCCACCGGACTGATCCGACAGGAAACCGGCTTCGATGGTCGGCGCACGGCGTATGCCTACGACCGCAACGGCCACCTGCTGGAGAAGACCGAGTTCGGCGACGACGGCACCACGCTGGTCACCACTTACCAGCGCGACAGCGCCGGGCGATTGCTGCTCAAGACCCTGCCGGACGGGGTCGAGGTCAGCTACCGCTATGACCGTCTCGGCCGGCTGGTCGGCGTGGATGACGGCCAGGATCACCCGCTGGCC
Source organism: Pseudomonas sp. B707 (assembly GCF_022496685.1). Classification (NCBI taxonomy): domain Bacteria; kingdom Pseudomonadati; phylum Pseudomonadota; class Gammaproteobacteria; order Pseudomonadales; family Pseudomonadaceae; genus Pseudomonas; species Pseudomonas sp. B707. The sequence goes on from NZ_WTVE01000034.1 coordinate 73,140, forward strand.
TTCGAATACGACCTGCAGGACCGGCTGGTGCGCGAGCATCAGGGCTGGGGCACCCTGCGTTACGCCTACGACGCCTGCGGCCAGCTCACCCGCCTGCGTCTGCCGGACAACAGCAAACTCGATTACCACTACGCCAAGGGCGGGGCGCTGACGGCGATCGACCTCAACGGTGCCTTGCTGACCCGCCACGTCTACCAGCACGGCCGCGAACAGCAGCGCCAGCAAGGCCTGCTGCTCAGCGAATACACCTACGACGAACAGGGCCGCTTGCGCGCCCACGCCGTAGGCCATCAACGCAGTGCGCTGTACCGCCGCGACTTTGCCTACAGCGCCAACGGCAACCTCGAACACATCGCCGACACCCGCCACGGCCAGCGCAGCTACACGTACGACGCCCTCGACCGGCTGATTCGCGTACGCCACACCCGCGACGATGTGCCGGAAAACTTCGCCCACGACCCGGCCGGCAACCTGCTGATGCAGGATCGCCCCGGTCCGACACAGATCAAAGGCAATCGCCTGCTGATGCAGGGCGATCGTCATTACGACTACGACGCCTTCGGCAACCTGATCCGCGAACGCCGCGGCCGCGCGCAAACCCTTGTCACCGAATACCGCTACGACAGCCAGCACCGCCTGATCGGCCTCACCCGTCCCGACGGCACCAGCGCCACCTATCAGTACGACGCCTTCGGCCGGCGCATCCGCAAAACCGTCGACGGCCAGACCACCGAGTTCTTCTGGCAAGGCGACCACCTGATCGCCGAAAGCAGCCCGACCCAACACCGCAGCTTCATCTACGAACCCGGCACCTTCCGCCCACTGGCCATGCTCGACGGCAAAGGCCCGAAACGCGCCTGCCCGTTCTACTACCAGCTCGACCACCTCGGCACCCCGCAGGAACTGACCGACTACAGCGGCGAGATCGTCTGGTCGGCCAAATACAGCGCCTACGGCAAGGTCACCTCGCTGGAGCTCGCGACCGAGGACTACCTGAACCAGCCACTACGGTTTCAGGGGCAGTATTTCGATGAAGAAAGCGGGCTGCATTACAACCGACACCGGTACTACGACCCGGAGGTGGGGCGGTACCTGACGCCGGATCCGGTGAAGTTGGCGGGTGGGTTGAATCAGTACCGGTATGTGCCGAATCCGACGGGGTGGGTGGATCCGTTGGGGTTGACGTCCAA